>JBAWEN010000023.1:0-3592 GCA_049591215.1 Methylocystis sp.
TCCATAATTCGTCCGGATCGGAGCCCGGCTTCAGCATCGCGCGCTCGAAACGGTCGAGAGTCAGGGCGGCCCGGCCGGAGCGCCGCGCCGCGGCCAGCAGCGCCCGGTGAAGCGGGCCATCCTCGACCAGACGCGGAAAGACGACGCCGGCCGCCGGCCCCGATTTGGCGAGCCAATCCAGAAAGCGCTCCAGCACGTCCTCGGCGCAATCGCGATCCAGCAAAGGCGCCGCGAGCGCGGCCTGCTTGTCGAGCCAGAGCCGGGCGAGCCCACTCGGCATGGCGCTCGCCGGCGCCAGCGCGAACAGGCCAACCAGCCGCCGCGCCTCTCCAAGACCCACGCCCTCGCGCCAGACGCCGACGAAGCGCGGGCGGGACCGCGCGGGCGCATGCCGCGCCAGTTGCAAGGCGAAGCCGGGCTCGAGAAAGGCGTTGGGTTCGAGCGACCGCGCCGCGAGGTCGCGCCAGGCGTCGTAATTGTCGTCGAGTTGTTCGACGCTCAGCGTCCCCATCCAAAATCCGTTCCTTGAAACGCCCTCTCCCGCGACGCGCCGCAGCTTCGGCCGGGTCCGCGCATAGCCCGGACTCGCGGCGGGGGCGGGGGCGGAGACGGAGTGCAGGGTCCAAAACGGCGCCGTCATCGGGAGCGCTCCTGTTGTAATCCTGTTTTGGGCCGGGGGGCGCGACATTTCGGGACAAAAGCGCCGCATGGACCCTCAAGAACGAGAGCGCTTCAAATCGCGGACCAGCGTGGAGGATGGCGCGAGCCGACCCCTACCCTCTCCCTCAAGGCTCTCATGGGGACGCTGAAACGCGGCCCCGCGCATCGACTCTGGACCTTCGGGCCGCGGCGTGGTTATCTTTGGCCATGTCGCGTCAACGGTCCCGCTTTCTGATCCTGCTCGCCGTGCTGGCGTGCTCCGCCGCGCCCGCGCTGGCGAAGGTCGAGATTCGCGTCGACCTCGGCCGGCAGCGCATCACCGTCGTCAAGAACAACGAGCCGCCGATCGTCTGGAAAATCTCCAGCGGGCGCCCCGGCTATGAGACGCCGACCGGGCGCTTCATCATGCAGCGCATGGACGCCGATCATTTTTCCGACGAATACGACCAGGCGCCCATGCCTTACGCGATCTTCTTTTCGCGCGGGCTCGCCATCCACGGCGCCACTCAGCCCGGGCTGGGCCGGCCGGCCTCGCATGGCTGCGTGCGGCTGTCGGTGGACCATGCCCGCGAGCTCTATGAATGGGTCGAGCAATATGGCGCCGGCTCGATCGAAATCACCGGCGACGCGACCAACGTCGCGCAATTGCAGGACGACGAGCCGCGGCCGTGGCGCAACGGCGGCAAGCGCGCCCGGCGGCGCGACACCGACGACGAGGCGCCCCTCTTCGACCGCTATTACGACGATTACGATCGGATCATTCGCGGGCGGTAAATTTCCCGTCGGGAATCAGTCGAACCCGGCGCGCCGCTCCCTCTCCCCGCCCGCGGGGAGAGCGTTGGGGCGAGGGGGCGGGGCCTAATGCGCAATGCCGACGCGTCCCGCGAATTCCGCCGGCGTGATCGACGTCCGGGGCAAATACTCCAAGCCCCTCACCCTGCCCTCTCCCCGCACGCGGGGAGAGGCGATAACGCGGCAAGATCGCCGTGCTTTTTTCGCGACGTTCCCGAAAGGGCTGGCCATGCAGGAAGACGACTGGATCGCCTCGGACCGCTTCATAGAGGATCACCTGATCCGCGCCGGCGAGGCGCAGGAGGAAACCCTGCGCGCCAACGCCGCCGCCGGCCTGCCGAAAATCGACGTTTCCGCCGCGCAGGGAAAATTCCTGCATCTGCTGGCGCTCTCGATCGGCGCGCGGCGAATCCTGGAGATTGGAACGCTCGGCGGCTATTCCACGGTCTGGCTGGCGCGTGCGCTCGGGCCGGACGGCAGGCTCGCGACGCTGGAGTTCGACCCCAGGCACGCCGAGGTCGCGCGCGCCAATCTCGCCCGCGAGGGCGTTAGCGCGCGGGTCGATGTGCGCGTCGGCGCGGCGCTCGATCTTCTGCCGAAGCTGCGGGACGAGGGCTTTGGTCCGGTCGATCTCGCCTTCATCGACGCCGATAAGGAAAACAACGCCAATTACTTCGATTGGGCGCTCGAATTTTCGCGCCCCGGCGGGCTGATCGTCGTCGACAATGTGATCCGCGCCGGCGCGGTCGCCGATTTGTCGAACGCGGACCCGATGGCGGTCGGGAGCCGCGCGCTGTTCGACCGGGTGGCCGACAACAAGCGCGTGACCGCGACGGCGGTGCAAACCGTGGGAACGAAGGGCTGGGACGGTTTTTTGATCGCCAGGGTGAATTAAGGACGGGAGCGCGTCGCCTTCGTCCGCCCGCCTCTCGCCAGCTTCAACAGCGCATTTGCCTTGTCAGACCCCCCAAATCAGAGGAGGATCGCCTCTGGACCGGGGCCGTTGGGCGAATCCCGGTATTCCGAAACAGCATGGGAAGCATCGAATGACAAATGACGTGTCGCTGCGGTCCAGCTTCGAGAAAATCTACGATAAGAATGAGTGGGGACAAGGTTCAGGGCCCGGATCCAGTCCCATCAACACCATTGAATATCGCGCATTTCTTTCGCGTTTCATTGTGGAAAATGGCATCCACAATCTCACGGACCTCGGTTGTGGCGATTGGCAGTTCTCGCGTTTCATGGATTGGACCAACTTGGACTACACCGGTTTTGACGTTGTTCCAACGATTGTGGAGCGCAATCAGCGTTTGTTCACCCTACCTAACGTTCGATTTGAGATTTTCACTTCATTGGAATCACTCCCAGGAGGTGATTTGCTGCTCGCCAAAGAAGTCTTACAGCGTCTTCCTAACGCGGTTATTAAGGAGTATCTGGCAGCAATTCGCCAAAAATACCGTTTTGCGCTATTGACCAATGCCACCACCCCACGGCATGCCGTTAATATCGATATAGAACCAGGTGGATTTCGACCGATTTGTTTACAAGATCCACCCTTCAGTATACCTGGGGCGATCGCATTTACCTATTTCGTGCCAATTTAAGGGATTACCTGGAAAAACGCGGTGTACCTTGTGATGGGTGAACAAAAATAGAAAAAGCATCTTTAGTTTTCCTGCCCGAGCCGTTCCTCTCCCCGCGGCGGGGAGAGGAGCTGGAGCGAGGGGCCGGCTAACAGCCGGTTCGCCAAAGGGTTGGCGAAGTCAGGCCAGCCCCGGCGCCGCCTCGGGCGGCTCGTCGGCGTTTTCGCGCGACAAAAGGGCGCCGTCGGGACCGAAGAACTCCGCTTCGACCTTGTTGCCGCTGTCGTCGTAACGCCAATGGATGCGCGCCGCGCCCATGCCTTTGCGCCGGGTCGGCTTGCCCTCGGTGTTGTAATAGGCCTCTTCGACCTGATTGCCGCAGCGGTCGTAGCTGCGGGCGATGCGCGCGGCGCCGAGGCTCTTGCGCTTGATCGGCCGTCCGTCGGCGCCGAAATAGCTCTCGACGACTTCGACGTTACGGGGCGCGGCCTCGTTTGGCGCCGAGGCCGGCCCGGCCTCGCCCGCCAGCGCCGTCTTGCGCGGACGTCCCCGGCGGG
>JBAWEN010000024.1:0-4850 GCA_049591215.1 Methylocystis sp.
AAGCGCGCTTTCGATTCAGGCGTGGCGAATTTTTTTGTTTTTCGTGGAGCTCGTGGGGTCGGTGACGTTCTTCGGTCTGCTCGGACTGCTGGGCGTGTGGCTGTACCGCAATTTCAAATAGCGCAAAGGCGCAAGGAAAACCGCGATGGCGTTCACGCGCAGGTCATTTTTGGCAGGCTTTATTTCGTGTCCGCTTTGCGCCGCCGCCGCCAAGGCCGAGGTCGCGCAATGGGACTATGAGGACGTTCACAATTGGGGCGCGCATTCGACCGACGGGGCCTGCGCCTTCGGCGGCGAACAATCGCCCATCGACCTGACCGGCGCCATCAAGGCCAAAATTCGCGCGCCCGCCCTGTCCTGGAAGTCGCAAGCATTCAGCATCGTCAACAATGGACACACGATCCAGGCCAACGCCGCGCCGGGAAGCTTCGCCACGTCGGAAAATGGCAAGTTCGAGCTCAAGCAATTTCATTTTCACACGCCAAGCGAACATGCGATTGATGGCAAGCGCGAGGCGATGGAGGCGCATTTCGTCCATGCCAAGGAGAACGGCGACCTGCTGGTGCTCGGCGTGCTGATGCGGGCTGGCGGCGCCAATAAGGCTTTCTCCGCGATCATGGCGGCCGCGCCGCGAACGAAAGGCGAGGCGACGCTGAAGGAGCCGGTCGACGCGACGGCGCTTTTGCCGAAGAACCGTCATTTCTTCCGCTACGAGGGCTCGCTCACGACTCCGCCGTGCTCGGAAGTCGTCAATTGGTATGTCTTTTCCACGCCGATCGCGGTCGCGGCGACCGACATCGAGACCTTCAAAGGGATTTTCCCGATGAACGCCCGCCCGCCGCAGCCGCTGCGCCGCCGCATGTTGCTGACGGATTAGCGGGCGGCGTCACAGGTCGAGCGCGCCGAGATCCACCAATTCGCCGCTCGCATTGTCAACGCCGCGCGCCCTGCCCTTAACGGCCAGCCGCTCGCCCTCGCGTGAAATCGAAAATAAATGATAGGCGGCGCCGGGCTGATGCGTCCCGGGCTTCGCCGAGGCGGAAGCGACCCCCACGACGGGAACTTTTCCCCGCGGTCCCGGCAGATGATGCAGGCTCTGCCTGTGGTTGTGGCCGTGCAGCACCAGTTCGGCGCCGCGGGCGGCGATGACATCCTCGAACGCGCCGGCGTCATCCAGTCCGCGCAGCGCCCGCGCGCCGCCGCGATGCGGCGGATGATGCAGCAGCACGACGCGCGCGAGCCCCTCCGCCTCGGTGCGCTCCAACAACTCCGCGAGATCAGCGCATTGTTTCGCCCCAAGACGTCCGGAGGCGACAAAAGGGGCGGTCGGCACGCCCGACGACAGGCCAATCAGCGCGACGCCATTGCGCCGGCGCAGATAGGGAAAGCTGGCCGAGCCGTCGTCGCCGCGGCTCCAGGGCGCAAAATTCTCGTTCAGCAGCGCCATGGCCTGCGGGACATAGGCGTCGTGGTTGCCGGGCGAAAAACTCACCTGCTCCGGCCCGCCGAGCCGGGCGAGCCATTCCCGCGCCAAGGCGATTTCGCCGCTAAGGCCAATATTGACGATATCGCCGGTCATCGCGACGTGATCGGGCTTTTGCTCCAGGAGATCGTCGACAAGCCGGGCGAGCAGCGACATATCATGCTGGGCGGCGCGCTTGCGCAGCCAGTTCACATAGCCGGTGGCTCGCTTGCCCAAAAGCTCCGCGAGATCAGGGCGAGGAATCGGGCCGATATGGGCGTCGGAGAGATGGGCGAGAAGGAAGCTCACGCCGCTCACGCGCCCCCGATCAACACGCCGGCCGCGAGCACGATGGCGCCACCCAGCACGATCTGAAACAACGCCTGAAGGAACGGCGTGTCCATGTAGCGGGCGCGCACATAGGCGATCGCCCAGAGTTCGAAGAACACCACCACCGCCGCGATGGTCGTGGCGATGCGAAAATGATCGGGGAGCGAGTCGGGCACGAGATAAGGCAGGGTGTGCCCGAGCCCGCCGAGCGCCGTCATAACCCCGCAAATGCCGCCGCGCAGCAAGGGCGAACCGCGTCCGGTGAGCGAACCGTCGTCGGAAAGCGCCTCGGCGAAACCCATGCTGACGCCGGCCCCGATCGACGCGGCGAGGCCGACGAGAAAAGTCGGCCAATTGGCTTGAGTAGCGAAGGCCGCCGCGAACAGCGGCGCCAGCGTCGAGACCGAACCATCCATCAAGCCGGCGAGGCCGGGCTGCACATATTGCAGCACGAACATCCGATGCCGGGTTTCGTTCTCCTCCTCGACGGCGGTCTTGGTCAGCGTGGCGGCGCCGATACGCTCGGCGATCCTTTCGTGACCGCCCTCCATCGCCGCGAGATCGCCTAAAAGCTTGCGAACGCCAACGTCCGAGGACTGATCGCGCGCCTTCTCGTAAAAGCGGCGGCTCTCGAATTCCATCGTTTCGGCTTGCTTGCGGATGGTGTCGAGCGGCAGATTTTTGGTGAGCCAAACCGGACGCCGGCGCAAAAAACCCTTCACGTCTTCGCGGCGGATCGGCGGCAAATGCTCGCCGAAGCGCTTTTGATACTGTTCGAGCAGCATGTGACGGTGACGGTTCTCCTCCTTGGACATCTGCTCGAACAGCGTGGCGGAGGCGGGATAGCGCTCGGCGAGATCCTCGGCGAAACACATGTAGATGCGGCCGTCCTCCTCCTCCGAGGTGATGGCGAGCGCCAGGATTTCGCGTTCGGTTAGTTCCGAAAAGGCTTTCACGGTGGCTCCGATGGGCGACGGGCGAGGTCGTCGCCGGGTCGGAACTTTGTAGAGTGTCCCGACGTTTTTTGCCATAGATTGCGTCGTTCCTGATCACAGCGAGTCCCATGACCGAGAAAAACCAAAGGCCCCGCGCCCCGCTGGCGACGCGTCTGATCACCTTGGCCGCGCTGTTCCAGCGGCCGCTGACGCTCGGGGTGCGCGGGCTCGTCATCGACCCCGCCGGCAACGTGCTGCTGGTGCGCCATACTTATGTGCCGGGCTTTTACCTCCCGGGCGGCGGCGTCGAACGCGGCGAAACGCTGATCGAGGCGATGACGCGCGAACTCGCCGAGGAAGGCAATATCGTTGTCGAAGAGGCGCCCACGCTTCACGGCGTCTATCTCAACCGCGCCGCCTCGGCCCGAGACCATGTGGCGCTCTATGTCGTGCGCTCCTTTCGCCAATCCGCCCCTCATGTTCCCGACCGGGAGATCGCCGAAGCGAAGTTTTTTTCCCCCGACGCGCTGCCGGACGACGCCACGCGGGCGACGCGGGAGCGGCTCGACGAGGTTTTGCAGGGGGCGACGGCGTCGCCCTATTGGTGAGCGGCGAGTCTTGAGAGATCGCGCCAGCCGTACGACATATCGGGCAGCGTGACGCCAAGGACGGTCCATTCGCCGTCGATCCCGGTCTTTTCGCCCCCGAGCACCTCGTAAAATAGGCGCGCGTCGGGATTGTCGCGGAACGCCCAGACCGAGGCGCTGGAAAAACCCCTGGCGATCAAATGCCGCGCCATGACGCCCATCAGCGCGCGCCCAATGCCGCGCCGTTGCGCCGGCCGCAGGAGATAGAGCCCCGAAAACTCGGCGGGAAAGCCGACTTCGGCGAGGCGCGGACGGCGCTGACGGCAGCAGGAGCCAAAGCCGCAAGACGTCCCGTCCTCGCCCATCGCCAAAAACACGGCGCTGGCGTCGTCGCTCGCTTGGCCGCGAAAAATATCGCGCCAGCGCTCCGCCTGTTCCTCGACGCTCAGCAGGCTTAGCGCCTCTGGCGGCATCAGCGACGCATAGGATTCGCGCCAGGCGTCGACGTTAAGCTGAGCGATAATCTCCGCGTCGTCCATGCTGGCGCGGCGGATCCGGGCGTCGGCCATCGTGGATTCTCCGGACTCTTTTTTGGATTAATAGTTTGCCACGCCCCGCGTCGCGCCGCCACCCGCTTCCCGCCTCGCTCCGCCCGTGCTACCTCGCCGGGATGATCGACCTCGCCCTGCGTTTCTTCCCGCTATCCACCGCCGACGAAGCCGCCATCGAGAAACTCGACGAGCGCGCCTTCGGTCCAGGGCGGTTCGCGCGCACGGCCTATCGGCTACGCGAGGGCGTGGCGCCTGATCTGTCGCTGTCCTTCGTGGCGCGGGTTGGCACGCTGCTGGTCGGCGCCAATCGCATGACGCCGATTCTGGTCGACCTCGATCCGGCGCTGTTGCTCGGGCCGCTCACCGTCGAACCGGCCTTCCGCTCGCAGGGCGTCGGCGAGGCGCTGATGATGAAATCGCTCGACGCCGCGCGCGACGCTGGCCACGGCCTTGTGTTGTTGGTCGGCGACGTGGATTATTATTCGCGCGTCGGCTTCGCGCGCGTCCCGCGCGGCAAAATCACGATGCCGGGACCGGTCGATCCCGACCGCCTGCTCTATTGCGAGTTGCGCGACGGCGCGTTTGCGGCGACAAGCGGGAAAATGCGCAGGCTTTAGCTGGCGCTTGCTCCCTCCCCAACGACCCGAAAGGACGCTTTGCCCGCAACCTCCCCGCGACTGATTCACCGTTACGACGCGCTGGTCGCTTCCGGCGCCATCGAACGCGACCCCGCGCAACTCGTGGCGCTGGAGACGCTGGACCGGCTCGCCAGGGATTTGGCGCGTCCGGCGCCCGCCCGCGCGGCCCTTGGCTTCCTAGCCCTTTTCAAGCGGCGAACGGCGCGGCGCGCGCCGCGCGGCGTCTATCTCTGGGGTCATGTCGGACGCGGCAAGACGACGCTGATGGACCTTTTCTTCGACGCGGCGGCGGTCGAGAAAAAGCGGCGCGTGCATTTCCACGCCTTCATGGCGGAAGTTCACGAACG
>JBAWEN010000025.1:0-5995 GCA_049591215.1 Methylocystis sp.
GAACTGCGTTCGCGCTTTCCGAGCGCGCGTCTGCTCGGCTGGCGCGACGGCGCCGGAGTGCGCGACGCCATGCGCGCGGCGAAGGCGCTGGTGTTTCCCTCGCTCTGGTACGAGGGTCAGCCGCTCGCCGTGCTGGAGGCCAAGGCCCTGGGGACGCCGGTCATCGTCGCCGACCGCTGCGCCGCGCGCGACGAAATCGAGGACGGGGCGAGCGGCCTGTGGTTTTCCGCGGGCGACGTCAACGCGCTCCAAGCTGCGATGGCGCGGCTGGACGATCCCGCCTTGGCCGCGCGGCTGTCGCGCGGAGCCTATGAGAGCTTTTGGCGCGATCCGCCAACGCTGGCGCGCCATGTCGAGCGCCTGACCGTGCTTTATCGCGACATGCTGGCGCGAGCCGGGCGGGGAGCCGCCGCAAGCTCGCCCGTCGCGAGCATCGGGATGTGATACGAACTCCGCCCGATCGCTTCGTGGCGCGAAATGCCCCGAGCCCCTCACCGTACCTCTCCCCGCAAGCGGGGAGAGGAGGCGACCGGCGATCTGCCTATTCTTATATATCATTGTTATCCCGTTGATTTATTGCGAAGGGAGCTGCGTTGACGCTCCCTCTCCCCGCTTGCGGGGAGAGGTAAGGTAAGGTGAGGGGCTCGGGGCGTTGAATCCGAACGAGCCGATCAAGCGCAAACCGTATGACATCCAGGAAAAGCTGGTTAAAATGAGAACAATACAATCCCGCTATACTTCAAAGCGGAAAGGAGGATGATGGGAACACCCAAAGCTAGAATTACGGCAAAAATGATAAAAACCACCCAAGACCAAGGGCTTTCCTTATCTCGTTTTCTGAACGGGCAATCAGGGTCCCCGCACCCGCCGGAACGGCCGTGAACTGGCAATTCGGCGAAGCAGACCGGGCAAATATTGTTTTCCATATCGAACCCCCGAAGTCGCACTGTCGAAATTGTCGCTGCTTGGCGCCGGAGTAAACCTCTCGAAGCGTATAGAGCGATGGTGGCGGGTTCAACCGGCATTCCCCGTCGCCGTCCGAATCGCGCGGGGGCTTTATGCCGCTGCGAAAGCAGTGGACGCGGCGCCGTCTAGCGACTAAGCAGCGACACGGCGGCGCCTCCCCTCTCCCGCCCGCGGGAGAGGGCAGCCCGGCGAAGCCGGGTCGGGTGAGGGTTCGCCCGAAGAGCCCTCATCCGTCATGCTTCGCATGACACCTTCTCCCACAGGTGGGAGAAGGGGCGCCCTGGTCAGGTTCAAGGACACGCTTATCCCATGCCCACCCGCATCGACGCCCGCTTCAAGGATCTTCGCGCGCAAAATCGCGCCGCTCTCATCACCTTCGTGATGGCCGGCGATCCCGATCTTTCGACCTCGCTGGAGATTCTCAAGGGTCTGCCGGCGGCGGGCGCCGATGTCATCGAAGTCGGCATGCCCTTCACCGACCCGATGGCCGACGGCCCCGCGATCCAGGCCGCCGGGCTGCGCGCGCTTAAGGCCGGGACGACGCTGAAGAAAACGCTCAAGCTCGTCGCGGATTTTCGCGCAAGCGATCAAAAGACGCCGATCGTGCTGATGGGCTATTACAACCCGATTTATGTGTTTGGCGTCGAGGCCTTCCTCGTCGCGGCCACGGCGGCCGGCGTCGATGGGCTGATCGTCGTCGATCTGCCGCCCGAGGAAGACGCGGAGCTATGCGTGCCAGCGCGGGCGGCGGGTTTGAACTTCATACGGCTCGCGACCCCAACCACCGACGACAGGCGCCTGCCCAAGGTGCTCGAAAACACCAGCGGATTCGTCTACTATGTGTCGCTTACGGGGATCACCGGCGCGGCGCTCGCGGATTATTCCGGCGTCGCCGAGGCGGTGGCGCGGATCAAGCGGCATACCGGCCTGCCCATAGCCGTTGGTTTTGGCGTCAAAAACGCCGACAACGCCGAGGCCATCGCCAAAACAGCCGATGGCGTCGTTGTCGGCACGGCTCTGGTCGACGCCCTCAAGAAATCGCTGGGCGCCGATGACCGCGCCCGGCCGGGGACGGTCGACGCCGTGACGAAGCTCGTCGCCGACATCGCGGGGGGAGTCGCCAGCGCCCGCAAGCCGGACAGCGCCGGATCGCCGCTGGGCAAGTTTTTTGGGACGCTCGCGAAGGTGTGGTCATGAACTGGTATTCCAACGTCGTCCCGCCGAAAATCAAAGCCATCCTCAAGCGCGAGGCGCCCGAGAATCTTTGGGTCAAATGCCCCGAGAGCGGCCAACTCGTGTTCCACAAGGACATCGAGGCCAATCTCTATGTCGTGCCGGCTTCCGGCTATCACATGCGCTGCCCGGTCGAGGCTCGGCTGGAGAGTCTGTTCGACGACGGCCATTACGAATTGATGACGACGCCCGAGGCGCCGACCGACCCGCTCAAATTTCGCGACATCAAGCGCTACATCGACAAGCTGAAGGAATATCGCGCCAAGACCGGCCGTCCCGACGCGGTGACGGTCGCGGTCGGCGATCTGAAGGATTTGCCCGTCACCGTCGCGGTGCAGGACTTCGAATTCATGGGCGGATCGCTCGGCATGGCGGCCGGCGAGGCGATTGTCGCCGCCGCCACCCATGCGCTTGAGAAACGCACGCCCTTCATCATATTCACCGCTTCGGGCGGCGCCCGCATGCAGGAGGGCATGTTCTCGCTGATGCAGATGCCGCGCACGACGATCGCGGTGCAGCGGCTGCGCAAGGCGCGAATCCCCTATATCGTCGTGCTGACCAATCCGACCACCGGCGGCGTGACCGCCTCGTACGCGATGCTGGGCGATATTCAAATCGCCGAGCCGGGCGCGATCATCGGCTTCGCCGGCGCCCGCGTGATCGAGCAGACGATCCGCGAAAAACTTCCCGAGGCGTTCCAGCGCGCCGAATATCTCAAGGACCACGGCATGGTCGACATGGTCGTGCCGCGCCAGGAGATGCGGGACACGCTGGCGCGGTTGTGCGGCATGCTGACCAAGGCGCCGGCGCCCCGTCAACCCGCCGTCGCGGCCTGAGCGGAGCAAGGCGCGGCATGGATCAGCACGACGCGATTCTGTCGCGATTGCTCGATCTTCACCCCAAGAAGATCGACCTTTCGCTGGGGCGTACCGAGCGGCTGCTGGAGGCGATGGGCCGGCCCGATCTGGCGTTGCCGCCGACCATTCACGTCGCCGGAACCAACGGCAAGGGCTCGACGCTGGCCTTCCTGCGCGCCGCGCTGGAGGCCTCCGGCGCCCGCGTCCACGTGTACACCTCGCCGCATTTGCTGCGCTTCAACGAGCGCATCCGTCTCGCGGCCGCGGGCGGCGGCAGGCTCGTCGAGGACGACGCGCTAAAGGACGCGCTGGAACTGTGCGAGCGCGCCAATGGCGCGCGGCCGATCACCTTCTTCGAGGTCACCACGGCGGCGGCGTTTCATCTCTTCGCCAACACGCCCGCCGACTGGCTGCTGCTGGAGACCGGGCTTGGCGGACGCTTCGACGCGACCAATGTGATCGCGGCGCCGAAGGCCGCGATCATCACTTCGGTTTCGCTCGACCATCAGGAATTCCTCGGCGATACGATCGAAAAAATCGCTTACGAGAAGGCGGGGATTTTTAAACGGGGCGTTTCCGCGATCATCGGCTTCCAGCCGGACGGCGCGCGCGATGTCTTGTTGCGCGAGGCGCGCCGCGTCGGCGCTCCCGCTGTTGTCGCGGACCAGGATTTTCACATCCGCGAGGAAAACGGCCGGCTGGTGTTCGAGGACGAGCGCGGCCTGCTCGATCTGCCGGCGCCGCGCCTGCCGGGCCGTCATCAGCATCAGAACGCGGCCGCCGCCATCGCCGCCTTGCGCGCCGTGGCGCCGGAGGTTCCGACCAGCGCCATCGACGCCGGCCTGCTCAATGCCGACTGGCCGGCGCGGCTGCAACGGATTACCCGCGGCCATGTGGCGGATCTCGCTCTCCCGGGCGCCGAAATCTGGATCGACGGCGGCCATAACGAGGATGGCGGCCGCGTGCTCGCCGAGGCGATGGCCGAGTTCGAGGAAAAAGTCCCGCGCGCGCTGATGCTGATCTGCGGCGCGCAGACCACGAAGGACGTGAGCGCGCTGCTGCGGCATTTCACCGGCCTCGCGCGCGAGGTGATCGCCGTTCCGGTCGAGGGCGAGCACAAGAGCTGGCCGCCCGAGGAAGTCGCCGCCGCCGCTCGCGCGCAGGGCGTTCCGGCGCGGGCGGCGGGGAGCGTCGAGCAGGCGTTGGAACTCATCCGCGCCACTAGCTTTGCGCGGCCGCCCCGCATTTTGATCGCCGGATCGCTCTATCTCGCGGCGAGCGTGTTGGCGCTGAACGGTTCGAGGATTGAATAAGCGAGGCGCGGGCGACAATAAACACGGCCTTAAACACGGCCTTTTTTCCCGCTTCCAGGAGCGCAAGCGATGACTTCGATGTTGACCAGCGTCCTTTCCCGCGCCGAGGCGGAAATCGCCGTCGAGCGGGGCGCCGACATCGTGGACTGCAAGGATTCGACGCGCGGGGCGCTGGGCGCCTTGCCGCTCAGCGATGTCGCCGGCATCGTCGCCGCCGTCAACGGCCGGCGTCCCGTCAGCACGGTGGTCGAACTGCCGCACGACGTTTCCCATGCGCGCGCGGCGATAGAGGCCGCCGCCGCCACCGGGGTCGAGTTCGTCAAATTCGCGCTGCCGCTGACGTCCGACGCGCAAGAGATCATCGACGAACTGGCCCCGCTGGCGGCGCGCATTCGCCTCGTCGCCGTGCTGTTCGCCGATCTCGACCCGGACTTTTGCGTTTTGCCCGGCCTCGCTAGAGCGGGCTTTCATGGCGCGATGCTTGACACCGCCCACAAGGGCAAGGGGCGGCTGCTCGATTGCATGAGCGTTGGCGTGCTCGCCGATTTCGTCGGCCAATGCCGCGCGCTTGGCCTCAAGGCGGGGCTCGCGGGCTCGCTGGAGGCGCCGGACGCGCCCCGCCTGCTGGTGCTGAGGCCAGACGTGCTGGGCTTTCGCGGCGCGCTGTGCGAGGCCGGCGATCGCCGCAACACTCTGGCGCCCGACGCCGTGACGCTGATCCGCGATTTGATTCCCCGCGAACAGGCGCCAACTGTCGCGCCCGCTTCCAGAGGACGCGAGGTCGATCACGTCTTCGTGCGCGATCTCGTGATGCCGGTGGAGATTGGCGCCTATGGCTTCGAGCGCGGCCACGCGCAGCGCGTGCGCTTCAACGTCGATGTCGAGGTTTATCGTATCGCCGGGCCGGACGACATGCGCATGGCCTTCTCGTACGACGTAATCATGGACGCGATCAAAATCATTCTCGCGGCGGGGCATGTCGAGCTGGTCGAGACCATCGCCGAACGCCTGGCCGAGAGCGTGTTGGCGCACGAACGCGTGCACGCCGTGGGCGTCGAGGTCGAGAAGCTCGATGTCGTCGCGCCCGGCGCCGTGGGCGTGCGCATTCGCCGCGAACGCGCGGCGCCGTTGAGCGCGCCAGCATGAGCGCGCTCGTCGTCAAGATCGGCGGCAGCCTGTGGCGTTCGCCGTTCCTGGCGCGATGGATCGCCGCGCTGCGCGCGTTTCCGGGGCCTCTGACCATCGTTCCGGGCGGTGGACCTTTCGCCGACGCGGTGCGCGCGGCGCAGCCGACGATGGATTTCTCGGATCACGCCGCGCATAAGATGGCCGTCCTGGCGATGGAGCAATATGGTCTGGCGCTGGTCGATAAATTCGAGGGGCTCGAAAGCGCGGCGACGCCGGAAGAGGCGGGCGCCGTCCACGCCAGGGGAAACCTCGCCGTCTGGCGCCCGAGCGCGATGGCGCCGCGATTGAACGTCGCCGCGAGTTGGGATGTGACCTCCGACAGCCTTTCCGCCATCTATGCGCATGAAAGCGGCGCGGCGCGGCTTTTGCTGATCAAGAGCGTCGATGTCCACCCTCCCCTTGAGGGGGAGGGTCGCGCTGTAAGCGCGGGGTGGGGTG
>JBAWEN010000026.1:0-1503 GCA_049591215.1 Methylocystis sp.
GACCATTCAGGTCCTGGCGCGGCGCACGAAAAACAATCCCGTGCTGATCGGCGAACCCGGCGTCGGCAAGACCGCCATCGTCGAGGGCCTCGCCTTGCGCATCGTCAACGGCGACGTGCCCGAGTCCTTGCAGGACAAGAAGCTGCTCGCGCTCGACATGGGCGCGCTGATCGCCGGCGCGAAATATCGCGGCGAGTTCGAGGAGCGGATCAAGGCGGTTCTGAACGAAGTCACGGCGGCGGCGGGCGGGGTGATCCTGTTCATCGACGAGATGCATACGTTGGTCGGCGCGGGCAAGGCCGACGGCGCGATGGACGCCTCCAATCTGTTGAAGCCGGCCCTGGCGCGCGGCGAACTACATTGCGTCGGCGCGACCACGCTCGACGAATACAGGAAGCATGTCGAAAAGGACGCGGCGCTGGCGCGACGGTTCCAGCCGGTGTTCGTCGGCGAGCCGACGGTCGAGGATACGATCTCGATCCTGCGCGGCCTCAAGGAGAAATACGAGCTGCATCACGGCGTGCGGATCAGCGACAGCGCGCTGGTGGCGGCGGCGACCCTCTCCAACCGCTACATCTCCGACCGCTTCCTGCCGGACAAGGCCATCGACCTGATGGACGAGGCCAGTTCGCGCTTGCGCATGCAGATCGACTCCAAGCCCGAGGAACTCGACGAATACGACCGCCGCATCGTTCAGCTCCGCATCGAACAGGAGGCGCTGCGCAAGGAAACCGACGCGGCCTCCAAGGACCGGCTCGAACGGCTGGAAGGCGAGCTCGCGGGTCTCGAGGAGAAGTCCGCCGTGCTGACCCAGCGCTGGCGCGCCGAGAAGGATAAGCTCGGCCAGGCGCAGAAATGGAAGGAGCAGCTCGACAACGCCCGCAACGAACTCGCCCAGGCGCAGCGGCGCGGCGAGTATCAGCGGGCTGGAGAATTGACCTATGGCGTCATCCCCGATCTCGAACGCAAGCTGGCCGAAAGCGAGGGAAAGGACGGCGAGAAGATCGAGGAAGCCGTGACGGCCGACGACATCGCGCAGGTGGTCTCGCGCTGGACCGGCGTGCCCGTCGACAAGATGCTGGAGGGCGAACGCGAGAAGCTGCTGCACATGGAAGAGGAGCTGGCGCGGCGCGTCGTCGGGCAGGCCGAGGCCGTCTCGGCCGTGGCGACGGCGGTGCGGCGCGCGCGGGCGGGGCTGCAAGACCCCAACCGGCCGATGGGCTCGTTCATGTTCTTGGGCCCCACCGGCGTCGGCAAGACCGAACTGACCAAAGCCTTGGCCGAATATCTCTTCAACGACGAGACCGCGATGGTGCGTCTGGACATGTCGGAATACATGGAGAAGCACTCGGTATCGCGGCTGATCGGCGCGCCTCCCGGCTATGTCGGCTACGACGAGGGCGGAGCGCTCACGGAAGCCGTGCGGCGGCGGCCCTATCAGGTCGTGCTGTTCGACGAGATCGAAAAGGCGCATCCGGATGTCTTCAACGTGCTGCTACAGGT
>JBAWEN010000027.1:0-9912 GCA_049591215.1 Methylocystis sp.
TTCTGATATTCACCTCGGTGCTGATTTTCTTGCCCTCGGCGCTGTTCGCCGCCGGCCTCAGGCCCATCCCGGCTCTTGTCCTGCTCGCGGGCTGTATTGGGAGCCTTGCTCTGGTCAGTCAGCGTCCGCGGGCGAACGAAGGGGGGCTCCTTGACGCGTCGGTCGATATAAAGCGCCTGTCGCTCTGCATTGGACTGGCGTGCGTTATTTTGGTGTTCGGCGGCGAACTGCATTTCTTTTTCGCGCCTCTCGACTGGCGTATCCGAGACGCGGTCCTCGCGGATCTGACGCGCGGTTCATTCCCCATCGGTTACAATATCGATGGCGTCGACTACATTCTTCGGGCGCCGCTCGGGATGTACATGTTTCCAGCCGCTGTCGGGCATGTCTTCGGCTTGCTCGGCGCGCACGCCGCCCTGCTGGCGCAGAACTCCCTGATGCTTGGATGTATCTTCTATCTTCTCAGTTCGCTGGGGGCCGGCTGGCCGCATCTGGCCATCTTGATCATGTTCGGGGGCCTCTCGATTCTCGGGGCCGCCTTGGGATTCGCCATCAGCAAGGACTATAAGATCGACAGATTGATCATCCTCGGCCTCGACGCATGGCATCCATATTTTCAGTATTCGAGCAGCATGGTGCAGTTCTTTTGGGTGCCTAACCACGCCCTGCCCGGCTGGTGGCTGGCCACTCTTCTCCTGCTTCAAACGAGGTCGCAGGTCGATCTCGCGACATTGGGCGTATCACTCGCGGGCGCGACGTTTTGGTCGCCGCTTGTCGTGATACCGGTCGCGTTCTGGCTAATTTATCTTGCGGCGACCGATTGGCGGCGTCACCTGCTCGCCCAAAGAACCTGGCTCGGCGTTCTCGCGGGCGCGTGCTTCCTGCCAATCGCATTATATGTTGTGATTGGCTCATCGCAGATCTCCCACGGCCTTTCCTTCGAAAAGATGGAGTTTTTGCCTCTATATATTATATTTATCGCGGTTGAATTGCCATGCGTGCGCTTCATATATCTTAATCGCGAATTAATCCCGAAAAATATGACGCATATTTTCTATTTTGGCGCGGCGTCGTTGCTGATGCTGCCGTTCTTCAGCTTTGGACCGGGCAATGATCTTGTGATGCGAGGCTCGACAGCGCCGCTTGTTATTGTGGCATTTGTTTTTGGTTCAATTATCTGCAATGCGTCAATTTCGAGAAACGCCAAGATTATTGGATTTGCTCTCATGATCTTATCAACGCCTTCGGCCTTGCTTGAGTTTACGCGCAACATAAACTATCCGCGCTATAATCTCAGCGACTGCACGTTGACGGAGGCGATTCATGCGATGGGCGCCAAGGGGGTTCCAACCAATTACATGGTGGAGAGTGCCAATGTCCCCTCGTGGTTGATGGACGCCAATGTTAGCGCTCCTCAGAGCGCCCGCTCGCGTCGCTGCTGGACGGATCTTGACAATCGCCACGACTGACGGGCCAAGCGCCTGCTCGCCCAAGGGGGCTCTCCGCATATCCCGTCCATGATCGGCGCGAAAGCAAGCGCTTTTGGCGCGCGAGAAAACAACGGCGCGCGGCGCGATGGCGTCGAGCCGAAAGCGGCTCCACTCGGTCGCGACGACGCCTGATCGGAGCGCGGCGTCGCGTTAGCCGTTGCCGAGGAGCCGCCCCGACTCAACGGATTCGCGCGGTGAATATTGCGTGAAGGGCGAGACCAGACGCACGCGCTGGCCGAGATAACGATCGACCTGCATCATCGTCATGGCGGCGACTTCCTTGCCATCGGCTAGAGCACGATACCAGTGCGTCGTCCAGTCGACGGTCTCCGCGAAATCGAGCAGCGGCGACCAGCAGAGCATCTCGCGCGCCTTGGCGGTGTCGAGACGCAACAGATTGGCCTCATGCGGATGGTCGCCGTGATCGCGCGTCCAGCTCGCGCCGCCGCCATAGGCGTCGATGAACCGCGTCACCAGCGCTTCGACGCTTTGTTCACTGGGGGCTCCAGGACCAAAATTCCAACCGCCATCAAGGCGGGCGGGGCCGGTCATGGCGGCTTCCACCAGCATCAGATAGCCGCTCAACGGCTCCAGCACATGCTGCCAGGGCCGCACGGCGGCGGGGTTGCGGATGTGCAGCGCCCGGCCGGCCAAGAACGCGCGGAACGCGTCGGGAATAATCCGGTCCGCCGCGAAATCGCCGCCGCCGATCACATTGCCCGCGCGCGCCGAAACGATCCTGGCGCTAGTCGCGTTGGAAAAATAGCTGTCGCGATAGGCGCCCGCGACGAGTTCGGCGCAGGCCTTGCTGTTGGAATAGGGGTCGTGTCCGCCCAGCGCGTCGGTTTCGCGGTAGCCCCACACCCAGTCCTTGTTCTCGTAGCATTTGTCGGTGGTGACGATGAGGACGGCGCGAACGCTGGGCGTCGCGCGGGCCGCTTCCAAAACATTCACCGTGCCCATCACATTGGTCGCGTAGGTGGACACGGGATCGGCATAGGCGGCGCGCACCAGAGGCTGCGCCGCCATGTGAATGACGATCTCCGGCGCCGCCGAGGTCATGGCCGCGCGCAAATGATCGAGGTCGCGTATGTCGCCGCGAATATCGTCGATCACCTCGCCGACGCGCGCCAGCTCGAACAGGTTCGGAGCGCTTGGCGGCTCCAATGAGTAGCCCGTCGCGCGCGCGTTGAGTCGGGCCAGCATCAACGACAGCCACGAACCCTTGAAACCCGTGTGGCCGGTGAGAAAGACGCGTTTGTCGAGCCAGAATGCCGAGGAGATCACCAGATTTTCCACTTCGCTTGGCCGGAGGTCCATTGCTCTTCGAGGTAGATTTTGTCGCGCAGAGTGTCCATCGGATACCAAAATCCGTCATGCACGAAGGCGCGCAATTCATCCTTCGCCGCGAGCGCGCTCACCGGCCCGCGCTCCCATATCGTGGCGTCGCCCTCGATCAGTTCGCCAACCTTGGGCGAGAGAAGAAAAAAACCGCCACTGACCCAGCTTGCTTCCGCGACCGGCTTTTCGGCGAACGAGGTCACTCTTTCCCCGTCCAGCGTCATCGCGCCAAAGCGCATCGCCGGCCGAACGGCCGCGACGGTCGCAAGCTTGTCGTGCGCCTTGTGAAAGGCGAGTTGCGCCGTGAAATCGATGTTCGAGAGTCCATCGCCGTAGGTGAGCGCGAACACCTCTTCGTTCGCCACATGCTCCAGCACGCGCTTGAGACGGCCGCCCGTCTGGGTCTGGTCGCCGGTGTCCACCAGCGTGACGCGCCAGGGCTCGGCGGTTTCTCTGTGGACCTCCATCGCGCGGGTTGTCATGTCGAAGGTCACATCGGACATGTGCAGAAAATAATTCGAGAAGAATTCCTTAATAAAGTAACCCTTGTAACCCAGACACAGCACGAACTCGTTGAAGCCGTGAGCCGAGTACATCTTCATTATGTGCCACAGAATCGGCCTTCCGCCGATTTCGACCATTGGCTTGGGCCGCACCGAGGTCTCCTCGGCGAGGCGCGTTCCCAAGCCCCCGGTCAGAATTACAACCTTCATCGCATGGATCTTTCGAATGGCTTCAATCGAGCGGGGTCGTGGCGCGACGATCGGGGATAGCGCGAACGCCGCATATCAAGCATAGCGCGCGGGCGAAAACGCCTGATAAATCAGATGCCAAATATGGCGCAAATTGGTTAACGCTTGGCTTATCGGCCGAGGTCAAGCGACGCCACAAGCGAAGACCGCGCCGAAGAAATGAAAATCAGCGTGGCGCGAACAGGATCATCGCGGCGCCGGCGAGACAAACCGCCGCGCCCGCGAAATCCCATATATCCGGGGAATGGCCCTCGACGCCCCACTGCCAGAACAGCGCCAGGGCGATGTAGACGCCGCCACAGGCGGCGAAGGCTCGCCCCGCCAACGCCGCCTCGACGCGCGTCAGCAGAGCGGCGAATAAAATCAGGCTAACCACGCCCGGAGCGACCCAGAGCGCGGAGCGTCCGAGCCTCAGCCAGACCCAGAACGAAAAACATCCAGCGATTTCGCACAGACCGGCCGCGAAGTAATACACGAAGGTCATCGGACATCCCGCTCGCGACGGCTAGAGCAAGCTCTTAAAAAAGTTGATAGACTTTTTCGATAAGAACTTGATCTAACATATTGATCTTGAGCGATTTCTTATCGTTCGAACGATTCCGTTCGAACGGAAACCGCTTGTCTTATGACTTTTCGCGCCGCGTGGGCGAGAAGGAACCGCTGGGAGAGGGTTGCCGCCCTCTCGTCAGCGGCGAGGGACGGATCGGGAAACCGCGGACCGTTTGACGGGTCGAGCTAGAGTTTGATCGCCCTCGTCTTTTCCTTTGGCCTGGACGGATACGCGGGCGCTCGGCCCGCATGACAAGCAAAGGCGCGGAAAAGATGAACCCTTCTACCATCGGCGTCGACGTCTCGAAAGACTTTCTCGACGCGCATCGCCTCGCGGACGGCGACGAGCGCCGTTTCGCCAACGACAAGACCGGGCGCAAAGCCCTGATCAAATGGCTGTCCGCCGCGCCGGTGAAGCGCGTCGTGTTCGAGCCCACCGGCCCCTATCATCGCGCGTTCGAACGTGCGCTGGACGACGCCGGTTTGCCCATCGCCAAGGTCAATCCGCGCCAGGCGCGCCGTTTCGCCGAGGCCGCCGGCAAGCTCGTGAAAACCGATCGCGCCGACGCCGCCATGCTCGCGCGCATGGGCGAAGTTCTCTATTTGCCGCCGCGCCCCTGCGTCAGCCAGACCATCGCCGAACTGAAGGAGCTGCATCTGGCCCGCGCCGCGCTGCTCAAAGACCGCGCCGCCGCCAAAAACCGCGCCAAGGCGATCACGCTTCCTTTGCTCGAAAAGCAGAATAAAAAGCGCCTCGCCGAGATCGACGTGAAAATCGGGGAAATCGACGCCGCCATCGAAAAGCTCATCCTCGATGACGCGCTGCTCGCTCCGCGGTTCGAGATTCTCCTCTCAATCCCCGGCGTCTCGACAATCACCGCCTTCGCTTCGCTCATCGAAATGCCGGAACTCGGAACCCTCGAAGGCAAACAGGCCGCGAGCCTCGCCGGTCTCGCCCCCGTGCTACGACAATCCGGCTCATGGAAAGGCCACGCCGACATTCGCGGCGGCAGAGCCTTCCTGCGCCAGGCTCTTTACATGCCGGCGCTCGTCGCTTGCAGATTCAACAAAGACAGCCGGGCGCTCTATCAAAAACTCGTCGCTGCTGGAAAACCCGCCAAAGTCGCCATCACCGCCGTCATGCGCAAGCTCGTCGTCCTCGCAAACGCCCTATTGCGACACGATCGCACATGGGCTGAAAATGCCCCTTGCGCATAACGGATACTCTAGCGCTATTCGCGCCTGGCGCCTGATACCCGTTCGCGCTGTGTGATGGCGCACAGTCTTTCTGCTCTCTTTGGGGTCAAATCCCCTTCATGCCCCAAGCAGGCATTTGCGAAAGGAGCTTCTTATGTGCGCCATCCTGACCGTCTTCGGCCTAGACGACTGCGAGAGTTTAGTGAATCTACTGAACGCGCTCCCACATGGGTTTTGACATCAAGCGCGTGCGCAAGGCTTCTGGATCGCGGAGCGTCATGCTCATGGCGGCGAGGATCCCGAGGCGGACGCCACCGTCGAAATCACGGTCGACTCACGGTGACGCCGTCCGCGGGCCTCGCTGTCACCGGACAGAGACAACCAGTCAACGGAAGATCCGATGCAAGCTCTTACCGATCAGCCCAGCAGCGGGCATCGCGTCAACGATCATAGCATCGACTATTAAGTCCATGTCACCACAGGCATAATGGGCATCGGAGTCAGCATAGACTATTAGGCCCCATGTTGCATTTCTGCCACACACGTTGAGAAATTCGGCAAGGCTCACGCTCACAGACAACAACTCGCGAAAATCTGTGGTATCGATTCACCCAAGCATCGGGGGTGACCGCCACAAGCAGGGTCAGAGTAGAAGGAGTGTCGACAGTTTACTGAGTTCAACGCGTTTCGATTTGCCAAGGCAGAAAAATATTACTGCCGTCTCGCTCGCAAGGATGCGCTTGTCTCTGTACAGAAGGCTGGGACCGAGGGTCGGTTAATGCTCGGCTATGTCTTGCGCGCCTTTCGGGCGGATTAACAAAGGAAGCGGATATGATTCTCGAGACACGCGCTGCAGATCATTCGGCGAAGAGCCGCGGTTCAGAAAAATTTCGGGTGGCCATCATTGGAGGTGGACCCGGGGGCTTGTTTGCAGCCTGGCATTTGCGGGCGAAAGCTGGTGACAGCTGCGAAATAGCAATTTTCGAAGCAAGCGAGAGGGTTGGAGGTAAAATCGTCACGCGCGAATTTTCGGGGGTTGGCCCTTATGAGGCTGGCGTCGCCGAGATTTATGACTATTCCAGGCTAGGCCCCGATCCACTACACGACCTGATCATCAACGATCTTGGGCTGGAGGTTAAGTACCTCCAGGGCGGGCCTTGCGTGCTCGGCGACAAGATTATCTTGGCGCCGGACGATCTCGCTCACCATTTCGGCGAAGGCACGCGTGATGAAGCTAAAGCATTTCGTGCGCGTTGCGCTGAGATGCTCAGTCCCGAAGATTTCTATCTTTCTGTCGCACGCGTTGACAACGAGCATCCCTGGGCAAAGATTTCTGGTGAAGCTCTGTTGGCCTCTCAGATCAAAGATGACAACGCGCGTCGCTATGTACGTACCATGGCGCACAGCGATGTGGCGGCTGCTCCGCATCAGACGAACGGACTGACTTTCCTCAAGAATGCTTTGATGGATATTGACGGTTACATGGATATGTTTTCAGTCATTGGAGGAAATGAGCAGATTGTTACGGGTCTCGTGGAGGAAATCGACGCGGAGATCCGCCTGAATTCCAATGTGGTGGCTGTTCAACCACTTCCGGACGGGACATATCGTCTTGAGGTGGATGTCAACGGTGTCCGTGAAACGGCCACGGCGGATTTCGTTATTGTTGCTCTGCCGCTAACGGCCTTGTCGACAATCAATTGGCGCACACAGCCGTTGCAGGAGGCAATAGACAGGCACATCGGCTACTTCGATCGGCCGGGACACTATCTACGCGCGACCCTGCTGTTCAAGCGGCCATTTTGGCGGGAACATCTGCCTGCTGACTGGTGGATGCTCGACGCATTCGATGGTTGCTGCGTTTACGATGAGAGCGCGCGTAACGATTTTAGCGGCAAGGGCGCCCTAGCTTTTTTGATTGCTGGCAACGCGGCTCTGGCTCTAGCCAATGTTCCAGACGAGCGTATCGAACAATTGTGCCTTGACGCTTTGCCGTCAGCGCTGTCGGAAGCGCGGAACCTTATTGTAGACTGTCGGGTTCACCGTTGGATGGCCTCGGTAAATGCTATTCCAGGCGGAACGCCTGTGCGGCAACGTGCGATAAATCATCGTCCCGATCCTGAGCGCTTACCCGGGATTATCATGGTTGGCGACTATATGTTCGATGCAACGCTCAACGGAGTCATGGACTCGGCGGATTCGGGAACGGACATCATACTGTCGGAAATTCTTACTCGTCGCCGCGCGCTCTCGATGGAGCAGGCCGGTACGATAGGAGGCGGAAACTGGTCTAAGGCGGCTTCGATAGAGGAGGTGCTCGAACACTTGTTTCCCGTCCAAGCGCTCGTAGACATGCTGAGCATCGCGTGGGGTTTGAAGAAAGGCTCCAAAATTCTGCACGTCGGCTCGGCATCGGGACGAATGGTAGCCTTGCTGCGGACGCTCGGTTACGACGCTATCGGGGTAGAGTCCAATCGCCTCGCTAGGTCAGCGACAGCATCCGAGGCCGAACAATTTAATCTGCTGAATGAGTTCACTAAGTTGCCGTTCGATGACCATGTCTTCGACGCAGTGGTCGAAACAGCGCTGTGTCGGTTGCCGGAGCAAGAAGTTGGAAAGGCGATTGAGGAAATAAGGCGCGTCACGAAGCATGGCGTGGTGCTAGGATCGATAACGACCGATCTGGCAATTGATCTCCTTGAGCGCCATGACCTGCTCGAAGACGTGCAAACGCTCGGTTCGCGGTGGGACTGGGCGGAGAGGTTTCACGCCGCCGGCTTTGTTCACGCTCTGACAGAACCGTCACGTTTGGATGAAGCCTGGAAAATAGCCGCGGCGGCGGGGGCAGGCGCCGGACACTGGTATGAGGATGCGGAGAGCCTGATCTATTGCTTTTACCAACCGGGCGCCGTGCCCGCACAAGCCGCGAAGGACGCGGATGAAATAACTGGAAGCGACGGGTTCTTTGAACGGTCCAGCGTGGCTGCCCCCCGAGGCGGATAAGCAGTTCCTGCGGCAATCAAACGAGCGAGGCCATTGGAATCCCTCCGGTGGGCGAGGAACGCCCACCGACGAATCTTGATGGATGTTCACCCATGCGACAGGTATTGAGAACCACGATGCTGAATAAAGTGACGCAGCAAGAACACGTTTCTCTCGAGGCGCAGGCTTGGCGGGTTGACTTCCAGGAAAGGCCGAGCATGGCCGATCTCAGGTCAGTCGTGATCAAGGAACCGCGCAATGCACACGCCGTCTTGACGCCGGTCGATGTGGAAGAAGCGCTCGCTAGCGGTCGGACGGATAGCGGCGGATCACTGACAATCGTTTGGATGCCGCCCGGGGTCAATACTCCACCAAGCATCGAACACGACGTAGAGGCGTGGATGCGCGATGGCGCCAGCTCTGAGAGACAGACGCCGGTCCGCGCTACGATTCGTACGGTTCGCGTGATTTGGCACGACAGTCGAGCGCTAATTTACACAAGCGCCGAGCAGTTGCAGGACGCAATCGATGCGGTTGTTCGCTTTACCGTTGCGGACCGGGAGACGACCGCGCTGGAACTGGCGCTTGATTCCACATGGGCGTCTCTGGATGCAAATGCGCCATTGACTCATGCGGTTACGTCTCGTCAACAAAAGCAGCAGCAGCATGTGAATGAGCTGACCGAGTTAGCCACGCGGATGCAAATCGTGTATCTGCGCGTGAGCAAAGCGTTGGAGCAGCTTGATCCGGCGCTCAGCGAGTCCTCCAAGCGGCTCTATTCGGAACTTGCAAGTGCCGCGGTTCTCTGGGATCGCCTGGATCCGTTGGATGAGCCCATCCAGTTTACGCTGGATCAATACGAACTCGCCAACACGCGCTTGATCGAGGCCAAGAATGCCGCGATGGACCATTCACACGCAATGATCGGACATGTGCTAGAAGTCGGAATCATTGTGCTGCTCATCTGTCAGATCCGCCTATTTTGGTAACGCCAACACTTAGATTGACGTTCCATCGCGATGGGGGCTGGAGCCTGGTTCCATAGGGTTTGTCTAGGGCTGAACCCTCTGTCCCTCCCTATCTTTGTCAATATACCAAAGGAGAAAAGCGAATGCGCGCCTTCGTCTCGATTCTAGTGGGTTCCTTGCTCATGATGCCGGCCGTGGCACACTCGAAAGATCTCTCCAACGACGACCAAATCCGCGAGGCTTTAATCGGAAACACGGTATCTGGCGTGGAAGAAGGAAAGTCTTTTGTCGAATTCCTTCAACCGGATGGCCGGATAGACGGCGAGGAGCGCGAAGGCCGATACACAGGCCATTGGCAAATAGCCAAGGGGCAGATTTGTTTCAGCTATGATGAAGACGACAAGGCTACTAGTTGGGACTGCGTCAAGGTTGGAATCGAGGGGTCCAAGATCGTTTGGATAGACAAGGGCGAGAGATCCTATGCCAACTTGATCTCGGGCAATCCAAACGGCTTTTGACGGCCGGCCGTGTGGGATTCCGTATTTTCAACATCAAGCGGGATCCGTAAGCGGCACGGCGGCCCCACGGCGGTTTGTTTAGGCTTGCCGATCACGACGACCGGCGCGCAATTTG
>JBAWEN010000028.1:0-7024 GCA_049591215.1 Methylocystis sp.
TGACGATGACGTCGCCGGTGTCGTCGACCAGCAGCGCGTAATCGTCGCCATTATGGGTGATTCCGACGGCGAGGAGCGCTGAGTTGGGCTCCCCTGAGTCGATGCGCAGGCATTTGTCGAGATGCAGGGCCGTGACGATGCGGCCGCGCAGATTGGCGAGTCCCGCGACTTCCGGCGGCGCCAGCGGCACGGGTGTCAGTCTGTCGATATAGAAGACGGTCTTCACGCGATGGACCGGCAGGCCGACGAGCTGCGATTTGATTCTGACGGTGAAATGACTCGCCGCGGCGCCGCCTCGAGCGTGCGGCCGATGACGGCTATAGCTGAAGTCGGCGAGATCGAAGGTCACGCGGCGATCTCCGTCATGAGCCGCTGTTCGATCTCCTGCGCCGCGGTCGGCGTCAGTTCGCGGAAACTGTCGACGATGTCGACGAGCGCCCGTCGATCGAATTTTCCGACCACCGCGCGCGCGCCGCAAGCCCTGGCCGCTTCGCGAATCGAGGCGGTCGCCTGCGAGGCCAGGGCGACGACGGGAATATTCGCGCAGCCCTCCTGAGCCAGCAGTTGGCGGGTCAGCGAATAGCCGTCCATATCGGGCATGTCGATGTCGGTGACCAATATGCCGATCTTCATGCCCTTCTCGATCAGCGCCAGCGCTTCCACGCCCGAGGCGCAGGCGGTCACCTCGAACCCCGCCGCGCAAAGCACGGGACTCAGCATGTCGCGGAAGAACTGCTTGTCGTCGACAAGGAGAATTCTCGCGCGCTGGTTGACGCCGCGCGCCAGCGCGCCGGGATCGGCGCGGTTGATGAAGTAAGTCATGTCGAGCAGTTCGACGGTTTGGCCGCGAAGATTGACGAGGCCCACGATCTGGTCGTCGGCCCCGACCAGTTGCGGTTCCAGGGCCTCCTCGATGACGTCGATGATCTCGTCGACGAGCACGCCGACCGCTTGGCCGGCCCCGGCGAGCATGAGGATCGGGTACGCCCGCGCCTCGATCGTCATGTCATCAGCCGCTCGAAAGATCGGCAACAGCCGGCCTTCATAGGGCAGCACATGGACGTCTCCCGAACGCGCGAGCTGGGCGCCGTCCACTTCCTCTATGCGCATGATCAGCGACAGCGGCAGGGCCTTCATTGGTCCGGAGCCGGCGCGCAGCAGCACGACGCAGGTTTTCGCCTTTTCGGGCTGGAAGGCCTCGAGCGGCCGCTGCTCGCGTTCCTCCGCCTTATTCTTGATCCCGGCGCGGTCGACGATGGCCGCGGGATCGAGGATGAGCACGGCCGAACCGTCGCCCAGGATCGTCTGGCCGGAAAAGACGCCAAGACGCGCCAAGGCGCCGACCAACGGCTCGATCACGACTTCCTGCACATCGGCGATGGCCTCCACGAGCAGGCCGCAGCGCACGCCGGCCACGCGCAGAATGACGACATAACCGGACCGCCCGATCTCTTCCGCGTCGGGCGCCGCGAGGCCCAGCGTTTGGGCGAGGCGGGCGAGGGGCAAGGCTTCGCCGCGCAGGCGAAGCATCGGCGCGCCGTAGACAAGGCTGACGCGGCTTTCGAAGCCTTCTCCTATGCCGACGACCTCGACGACCGCCATTTGCGGAATGGCGAAGCGCGATCCGCCGCAGGAGAGAATGAGCGCCGGCGCGATCGCCAAGGTGAGCGGAATGCGCAGCAGGACCGTCGTGCCGAACCCGGCGCGCGACGCCAGCGACACCGTTCCGCCGATGGAATGAATGTTGTCGCGCACGACATCCATTCCGACGCCTCGACCCGAAACCTTCGACACCTGCTCGGCGGTCGAGAAGCCGGGCAGCAGGACGAGCGGATAGAGTTCGGCGTCGGTCATTTTTTCGAGCGCCCGCGCGCTCGCGAGCCCGCGTTCGCTGGCCTTCTTCTTGATGCGCGCTATGTCGAAACCTCGACCATCGTCCTTGATCTCGAGCGTGATCTGACCGGCGTCATAGGCGGCGGTGACGCGGATCAGGCCTGCATCGGGCTTGCCCGCGGCGATGCGCTCGGCGACGGACTCAATGCCGTGATCGGCGGCGTTGCGGA
Organism: Methylocystis sp.; assembly: GCA_049591215.1. Lineage (GTDB taxonomy): Bacteria > Pseudomonadota > Alphaproteobacteria > Rhizobiales > Beijerinckiaceae > Methylocystis. The sequence goes on from JBAWEN010000028.1 coordinate 2,064, forward strand.
TGATGTGCGTCAACGGCGCGCGCATGAGTTCGATCACCTGGCGGTCCAGCTCGGTCTCCGCGCCAAAGGTCTCGATCCTGATCTTTTTTCGCAGTTCCAGCGAAAGATCGCGCACCAGGCGCGGCAAGGTGGAAAACAGTTTATCGAGCGGCTGCATCCGCACGCGCATGACCGCGTCTTGCAGATCGCTGGTGGCGCTCGATAGATTTTGCACGAAGCCTTTGACGCGCTCGTCGCCCCCGTCCGCGGAGAGCTCCAGCAACTGGTTGCGGGTCAGTACGAGTTCCGAGACGATTCCCATCAACCGGTCGAGCACGCCGATCGACACGCGCACGGTTTCGGTCGATCGAGCGGTCGCGCTGGCGGCGTCGCGCGACGGGGCGGGGTTGGTCGCGGTCGAGACGCCGGGCTCCGCTTCCGGCGCGGGCGCCGTCCAGGCGGGCGCCAGCGGCGTCGATTCCGGGGTCTTCAGTAGTTTTGTCTGTGCCGCCAGCGCTTGCAGAATGTCGGAATCATCCCCTTCCGGCTCCGCTTCCAGCCGGCCGATCTCGACAAGCAGCGCCGACAGGCGATCGACGACCGCGAGAATGAGGGAAATATGCTCGCCGCTGGCCTGTGCTCCATCGCGCAGGCGTCCGATCAGCGCCTCGGCTCCGTGGGCGAGGCGGCCGACGCGCGGCAGGCTCAGAAAGCCGGAACTGCCCTTGATCGTGTGGACGTGCCGAAACAGGCTGGCGATCAGCGCCGGGTCGCCGGGGTCTTTCTCGATGCGCACGAGCTCCATCGACGCGGCGTCGATGTGTTCGGCCGCCTCCGCCAGAAACTCGGTAAGTAAATCGTCCATGGCGACTCTCGCGCCGCGGGCGCGGCCAGCAAGAGTCATTGTTGCGCGAAGGTGTTAAGAGACTAGAAATCCTGATGTTAGACCGCGATTAAAATTGGAACTTACCGCGAAAGGCTTCGGTCCGCCAAAAACCTCGCGGCATTCGCGCGCCGCGAGGTTTGATTTGAAGGAGCGAACTTATATGCTTTAAGCGACGGCGCTGACTTGCTCTCGCGGGCTCTCCGACGCCTCGGCCGCGATCGGCTTGGCCTCGATGGTCACGACGTCGCCAGACAACGCGAGCGACACTTCGAGGCCGCAGGATCGCGCGACGAGCCCGGCGTAATAGGCCTGGATCGCGCGGGCGTCGACCGAGCCGTCCTCGGGCTCCCCGGAAAGAAGACTCGCGACGCCGGGCGTGACCCGCGCGTTGACGCCCTTGGCCTGGACATGGAAGCTCATGTCGTCATCCTCGCCCTTGGCGGAGATCGAAATATCGCCGCCGCGCGGAATCGACGCATCGGCGATCAGGCACAGATTGAGCAGCAGCTTGACCTTGTTCTTCGGCAACAGCACGCGCGGCACGTTCCAACTGAGGCGCGTGCGCTCGTCGGCGAGCAATTGGCGCGCGACATTTTCGGCGTCGCCGGTGTCGATGGAAGAGCCCTTGGAGCCGGCGGCGCCAAAGGCGAGGCGGCAGAATTGCAGGCGCGAGGAAGCCTCTTGCGCGCTGGATTTGATCAGCGCGAGGGCGTGGCCGCGCATTTCCTGGTCCTTCTCCTCCTCCAGAACCTCCAGCCCGTTGACGATCGCGCCGACCGGCGAGATAACGTCGTGGCAGACGCGGGAAGAGAGCAGGGCCGCGAGATCGAGGGAGTCGAGCGCGAATTTCGTCATGGGGTCATCCAGCTAATGATTGGTTTGGTCAGAGACATCCACGACGACGCAACAGTTGCGCGGCGGGAGGGCGAGTAGGTTTGAACAAGCGCCCAACGAAGTACACGAATCACTCTAAGGATTTCGTTAAACCTTACTCCGACCCGGCGCGACAGAAAAGCCTCGCCCGCCCGTAGCTTGGCTTCTGGTTAAGGCGCGCCGAAGAAGCATGGTTGTCGGCGCCGAATTTGGCGCGGCGAAGCGGACGGGACTAGATTGCGCCAAAATGACATGATTAAAGAATAGTCGCGCGGCGACCTTTGGAGACGATGGAGAGAGCCCCGTGAACAAATCGCTCTCGAATTTTCTCGCGCTGGCCCGTTGGATCGCCGCGCTGGCGGTGGTTATCGCCCACGCCGGCCAGCTCATCCAGATTTCCGACATCATGGTCGCGCCGCACGGCCCCGGCGTTTACGCTTGGTGGTTCCTGGCGGGCTTCTCGCATCAGGCGGTGCTGGTTTTCTTCGTCATGTCGGGCTTTCTGATCGGCGGCGATTTGCTGCGCCGGCTGGAGAGGACGGATCCCTTTCTGAAACAGTATATGATCGACCGCTTCAGCCGGATCTATATCGTGATGGTTCCGGCGGTGGCCTATGGCTTCGTGGTCGATTCGATCGGTCGGCGAATCTTTCCAGACTCCGGGATTTACGACGGCGCCTTCTTCGACGGCGTCTTCAACCCGATCAACATATTGTGGACGCTGCTGCAACAGCAGCACATATGGGCGCCGCAGGCCGGCACCAACGGCCCGCTATGGTCGCTCGCCTGCGAAATGTGGTATTATATTACCTTTCCGCTGCTGCTGGCCCCGCTTTCGCGCGCCTATTCGGCAGGCTTTCGCCTCGCCGCCTTCGCTTGCGGCGCCCTGGGCGTGATCCTCATGTCCATTCCCGAAAGCTTGTTCCTATTCGGTTACGGCGTTTGGCTGCTTGGCGCGCTCGTTCGCGTGGCGCGGCGCCCTTTGATCAAATCCACATGGCTGTCACTCGGCGTTTTCCTGGCGACGGCCGCTCTGATGCGGCTCGGCGCGCGTGGTCCGCTCGTCGCCGCCTATCCCTTCGTGTCGACGCTCGCCGACGTCGGGGTCGCCGCGACATTCGCCAATCTGCTGCTGTCCTTGCGCTTTGCGGCGGAAATCGGGTTTTTCGCGGATCTCTCGCCGATTCATCGGCGGCTGTCGGATTTTTCCTATTCGCTCTACGCGACTCACGCGCCGCTTTGCTTTTTTGTTTGGGCCGGCGTCGGAAGCCTGCTTGGCCGTGAATGGTACGCGGAACTCCCGACGCCTTTGCACTGGACCCTGGTTTTCGCGCTGATGGCCGCCGTCATCGCCATCGCCTACGGCTTCTCGCGCCTCACCGAAGCGCGAACCAAGCAGCTAAAGGATTTTTTCGCGCGGCGTCCCGCTCCCGCCGAGCAGAGCGGGCGCGGCCTCCGAGCGGTCGAACTAAGCGGTTCACGACGGTTGGCCCTTGCGCCGCAGCGCGGCCCGCGCCGCCGCAAGGCGGGCGATGGGCACGCGAAAAGGCGAGCAGGAGACGTAATCGACGCCAACCTGCTCAAAGAAGGCGATTGACGCGGGATCTCCGCCATGCTCCCCGCAGACGCCAAGCGCCACGTCGGGCCGGGCCTTGCGCGCCCTCTCGCAGCCGATCGCGACGAGTTCGCCGACGCCCTCCTGGTCGATGGTCACGAAAGGGTCCGCCGGCAAGACGCCCTTCGCCACATAGGCGCCCAGAAACGCGCCAGCGTCGTCGCGCGAAATACCCAGCGTCGTTTGCGTCAAATCATTGGTGCCGAAGGAGAGGAATTCCGCCGTCAGCGCGATGTCGCCGGCCCGCAGCGTCGCGCGCGGCAGTTCGATCATCGCGCCGATGTGATAGCTGGAGCGCAGGCCCGTCTCCGCCTCGACGGCTCGCGCGGTCTCGTCGATGCGCTGCTTGATCAGGTCCAGCTCGGCTTTCGAGAACACCAGCGGGACCATGATTTCGATTTGTGCGGGCTCGCCGGTCTCGGCGGCTGCGGCGATCGCGGCTTCGAAGATAGCGCGCGCCTGCATATCGACGATTTCAGGAAAGGCGACGCCGAGACGCACGCCGCGAAAGCCCAGCATCGGATTGAATTCGGAAAGCTCCTGCGCGCGCTTGCGCAGCTTGGAGGGATCCGCGCCCATCGCGGCGGCGACATGGGCGATTTCGGCGTCGCTATGGGGCAGGAATTCGTGCAGCGGCGGATCGAGCAGGCGGATCGTCACCGGCAGGCCGGCCATGATCTCGAACAGCTCCTTGAAATCGTCGCGCTGCATCGGCAGCAGCTTGGCCAGCGCGGTCTTGCGGCCGTCGGCGCTGTCGGCGAGGATCATCTCGCGCACGGCGACGATGCGCTCGCCCTCGAAAAACATATGCTCGGTGCGGGCGAGGCCGATGCCCTCGGCTCCAAACCTGCGCGCCGCCTTGGCGTCCATTGGCGTCTCGGCGTTGGCGCGCACTTTCAGGCGTCGCGCGGCGTCGGCCCAGCCCATTAGTACCGCGAATTCGCCGGTCAGCTCCGGGCGCCGCATCTTGACCGCGCCGGCGATCACCTGGCCGGAGGAGCCGTCGACGGTGATCGTGTCGCCCCTGCAAAAGCGCCGGCCGGCGATCGAAAAGCTCTGGTCCTCGTAATCGATGCGCAAGCCCACGGCGGCCGTGACGCAGGGCTTGCCCATGCCGCGGGCGACCACGGCGGCGTGCGAAGTCATGCCGCCGCGCGCGGTGAGAATGGCCTGCGCGGCGTGCATGCCGCCAATGTCCTCGGGGCTGGTCTCGGCGCGCACCAGAATCACCTTGCGCCCTTGGCCGGCAAGCTCAATCGCCTCCTCGGGGCCAAATACGATCTCCCCGCAAGCCGCGCCGGGCGAGGCCGGCAGGCCGCTGGTCAGAATGGCGTGTCCGGTGTCGGGGTCGACGGTCGGATGCAGCAATTGGTCGAGTGAGGCCGGATCGATCCGCATCAAGGCGTCGTCCCGCGTGATGAGCCCCTCGTTCGCCATATCGACGGCGATCTTCAGCGCGGCCGGCGCGGTGCGCTTGCCGCCCCGCGTTTGCAGCATCCATAATTTGCCGCGCTCGACGGTGAATTCCATGTCCTGCATGTCGCGGTAATGCGCTTCCAGCTTTTCCGCATAGGCCTTGAACTCGGCGAAGACAGCCGGCATCGCCGC
>JBAWEN010000029.1:0-3043 GCA_049591215.1 Methylocystis sp.
CATCAAGACGCAATTGCCATCGTTTGAGCGCAAGGCGACGATCGAGACCACATTCGCCAATTACAGCCACGTCATCGAAAAGCTGAATGTCACCGGGCCGATCATCGACGACAAGCTCGCCTATCGCGTGGCGTTCTATCTCGACAAGGGCGATGGCTGGATCAACGACGCGGTCACGGGCGCGGGCCTCCTCAACAACAACCGATGGGGCGCGCGCGGGCAGTTGCTTTACACCGGCGACGAGATCACCGATCGCCTGATTTTCAATTACGGAAAATCCGACGAAACCAACAACAGCACGTTAGGCATCTTCGGCAACTCCTTTCTGATGTATGCCAACGGCACTATGGCGGCGACCTATGCGGCGACGCTGCAGAAGCGCCTGGGCCTGCCCATGCTAAGCATCGATCCCCATACTCAGACTTTGACCAACCTCCGAGCCCTCGACGAGCGCCAGCAAGGCGTTTCGAACGAATTGAACTGGCTCATCGGACAGAACACGCTCACGTCGATTTCGGCCTTCGGCTCTTATGTGTTGCATCCCAATAACTCGCAGGGCTCGTCGTTCGAACAAGAAACGACAATCCTGGACAGCCACGTCAACACCTATGTCAATCAATATTCGCAGGAGCTTCGTTTCGCGTCCCCGAAGGATCAGAAGCTCGAATGGCTCGGCGGAATTTTCGGCTTTTACGACGACATCATGTCCTATAACCAGCAACAGTACGGGCCGAACTCCACGCAGTGGTATGCCGCGAGCGGGACGCCCGCCGCCTTGCTCAATCCAATGCTGCTCAATGGCGTCAACTATAATCTGTCCGGCAAGCAACGAGACTTCACCATCGCCGGCTATGGTCAGGCGACCTATCACGTGGACGAGAAGCTGGCGCTGGCCTTCGGTCTACGCAATAGCTACGAAGTCAAGGAAGGCTCCAATGTCGGTTGGATCGGCGACTGGAACGCCGCGTTCACGCCAAAGCAGGTCACGACAGCCGTCGCCGGCGCCAACGGAGGCGTCGCCTATTTCGACACCGGCGGCGAAAGCAAGTCGCGCAACATGTTGACGGGTCTGTTCAACCCCTCATACAAATATAACGACAACATTCTGCTCTATACATTGGTGGGTCGCGGCGAGAAGGCCGGCGCGGTGAACGTCAGCGCTCTGCCGATCTTCAACAGCGCCAGCCAGTTCCAGGGATTCCAGCCCGTCATCACCAAGGCGGAATATAGCTGGGATTACGAAATCGGAGCCAAGACCAGTTGGCTGGACGAGAAGCTCATCTTCACCACCAATTTTTATTGGACCGACATCTTTAACTTCCAGGCCAATATCGCCAACGCCAGCTACATCAACGCCAACGGAACGCCTCTAAGCTCGACCTATCTGGGCACCGTGCCGCATGTTCGGTTGCGCGGGTGGGAGTTCGCCGGCCGGTATAGCCCGATCGAAAACCTGTGGCTAACCTTCAACGGCGCCTATACCGACGCCCGCTATATCGACTATCCCGACGCGCCGCCGCCTAACGACTGGCTCTGGACGACAAATGTCGCAACGCCGCTGGGCGCCGTATCGCATCCGTTGACCTTGTCTCTCTCGAACACGCGCTTCACCGGACTTCCGAAATGGACGTTCAACCTGGGCGCCAATTACGAGCGTAAGGTCGGCAAGGTGCTGGAAAGCGTCGGCGGATTTTGGGGCGAGCAGAACTACACCGCCTACGGCTGGTGGAACTTCGCCTTCTTTGACACGATCCAGTACACCAATCCCTGGTCTCTGATCCAATATTGGCAGTCGCCCTACACGATCGTGAACGCCGGCGTCGGGTTGCGTACCGACGACAAGCGCTATGCGCTGGAACTTTGGGTGAAAAACCTGTTCGACACACGCTATATCGCGCCGAACGGAAGCTGGACGCAAGGCACCGCCACCGCGCCGGCCTCCTCCACTATTCAGGCGCAACCGCGCTACTTCGGCCTCACTTTTCGCGCGCAACTCGACGGCGAGACATTCACCGGCTCGCAAGGCGGCGGAACGGATCTTCCGAACACCAAATCGCCTTCTCCGGCGCGGCAACTCCCGTGGACCGGCATTTATGCGGGCGTCAATGCCGGCTATGGCCGGGGCGAGCCCTATGATTTGAACGGCGCCATCGGCGGCGGCCAAGTCGGCTACAACTACCAGTTCCCTCCGCTGTTCGTCGCGGGCGCCGAAGCCGACATCGAGGGCACGGGCCTGTCCACCCATGGCCACGGCCGTACGCAACCGGGCCGCTCGATCGACTATGACGTCTCGGCTCGGGCGCGCCTGGGCGTCACGCCGTTCGATCTCGGAGTGCTCATCTACGGCACGGCAGGCGTCGCGAACGCGGAAGTGCGCTACAACGGCGCGAGCATCAATCAGAACCGGCCCGGCTGGATCGCCGGAGGGGGCGTGGAATGGGCTGTAACGCCCGCCTGGTCGGTGAAGGTGGAATATCTTCACACAACCATATCGAGCGACGATCTGGGAGCTTGGCCTTACGCAAAGCTCGGCAAGACCCAGTACGGCACGGTTCGCCCCGGCGTGAATTATCATTTCGATGTCTTCCCGCCGGCCCCCGTGCTGGCGCGGCAGTGATATCGTCGTCGCAACCCCCGGCGACTGGAGACGCCGCGACGCGGTATTGGCGCGGCGCTCCCGGCTAAACTCTATAGAGCGACTATTTGGCGCGTCGCGGCGACGGGTCCGAGGAGATGCCCTCGGACCCGTCTTTCCATGAAACGCCCGCATCGCGCGCCCGAGCGGCGACATCCGTGAAAAATTGCCAAGGCGCTATTTATCTATTGTGTCTATCGGAAATATTATGTTAGCTAGTTTCACTCCGCCAATTGCAAGAAAGGCGTCTTGATGGCCTTCGTCAGTTCCTCCGTGGTCGCGATCGCGAACGTCGGCTCCGCCTCGTTAGATGATCGCGCTTCTGGCGCTCAATCCTTGCTGAGCGCCAAGCCGCCGCAGCGGCATTATTCGGCGCAGGGGGTCGCGCTGGCGCTTTACGCCTTGCTG
>JBAWEN010000030.1:0-19154 GCA_049591215.1 Methylocystis sp.
GATAACGCGGCGCGTCTCGTTCGTCTCGGACTCGCGAGAGCGTTCGACGGGCGGACGATCTCGGCGGAAAAGCTCGCGCGGGAGCTGCGGATTTTGCTGAAGACGCCGGATTACGCCCATCGGGCGCGGGATTCCGCCGGCGTGATCGCCAGCGAGGACGGCGCCGCGGTCGCGGCCGGCAAAATCGCCAAGCTAATTGAACGTTCCTGATCAATTGCCCGCCGCATGATAAGCGGCCCTTATCGCCGCATTCGCCAAAACGAATAGACCTCCTACTTCTAGTCCCTATGAACATGTTTCGCGAGCGTCGGAGCATCTCCCCGCGAGGCAAGCGCCTTCCGGCGGCAGCAAACTGACGCAAAGGGAAAGGAAACCAAAATGGCGAAGATAGTGTTGGTTCTTTACGACGATCCGATCGACGGCTATCCGAAAACCTACGCGCGCGACGACGTTCCGCAACCGAAGGTCTACCCGGACGGCCAGACCTTGCCGACGCCCAAGGCGATCGATTTCAAGCCCGGCACGCTGCTCGGCAGCGTATCTGGCGAACTGGGGTTGCGGAAGTATCTCGAATCCAATGGTCACACGCTCGTCGTCACGTCCAGCAAGGACGGCGCGGATAGCGTGCTAGACCGCGAACTCCCCGACGCGGAAATCGTCATTTCGCAGCCTTTCTGGCCGGCTTATATGACCGCCGAGCGCTTCGCCAAGGCGAAGAAGCTCAAACTGATTGTGACGGCCGGCATCGGCTCGGATCACACCGACCTTCAAGCTGCGATCAAGCACAACGTCACCGTCGCTGAAGTCACGTACTGCAACAGCAACGCCGTCGCCGAGCATGTGGTGATGTCGATTCTCGCGTTGGTGCGCAATTTCGTCCCCTCTCACAACATCATCGTCAATGGCGGCTGGAACATCGCTGACGCGGTGTCGCGCTCCTATGACCTTGAAGCCATGCAGGTCGGCACCGTGGCGGCCGGTCGCATCGGACTGCGCGTGCTGCGGCTCCTGAAGCCGTTTGACGTCGGGCTGCATTATATGGACCGGCATCGTCTGCCGGAGGCGGTCGAGAAGGAACTGAACCTCACCTACCACTCCAGCCTGGAGAGCTTGGCGAAGGTCTGCGACGTCGTGACGCTGAACTGCCCGCTGCATCCCGAAACCGAACATATGATCAACGAGCAGACGCTTAAGTTTTTCAAGCGCGGCACTTACATCGTCAACACGGCGCGTGGCAAGCTCGTAGACCGCGACGCTTTGGTTCGCGCGGTGAAAAGCGGACATATCGCCGGTTACGCGGGCGACGTCTGGTTCCCGCAGCCCGCGCCAAAGGATCATCCGTGGCGCACCATGCCGAACAATGCCATGACGCCGCACATCTCGGGCACCAGCCTCTCGGCGCAGACGCGTTACGCCGCCGGCACGCGCGAAATTCTCGAGTGCTACTTCGAAGGCCGCCCGATCCGCAACGAATATCTTGTCGTGCAGGGCGGAAAGCTGGCCGGCGTCGGCGCGCATTCCTATAGCGAAGGCGATGCGACTGGCGGATCGGAAGAGGCGGCGCGCTTCACGAAGACGAAATCGCCCGTCTAAGATCGACTTTCCAGAGCCGGCGCCGTCGTTCGGCGCCGGCTTTAGCGTCGGATCGATCGAGCCGACGGCGCCGTTATTCAGGAGATTTTCGGCCTTTTGCACGGGAATGAAAGATGACGCGAGAACAGTTGACCGAGAAGATTCTCGACATCAAACGAGAGAAGGGTTGGTCCTGGGCGCATATCGCGCGGGAAATCGGCGGCATGTCCGAAATTCTGATCGTTGGCGCCTTGCTTGGTCAGGGCAAACTCGTCAAGCCGCTGGCGCGAAAGGCGGCCGGATTGTTCGGTCTCGCGGAGACCGAGGAGCGAATGTTGAATGAAACTCCGTATCGCGGAACGCCCATGCCGCCGACGGACCCGCTGCTTTACCGATTTTACGAACTGGTGATGGTGAATGGCCCGGCCTTGAAGGCCATCATCGAAGAAGAATTTGGCGACGGCATCATGTCGGCGATTGATTTCGACATGAGCTTGGAACGGCTCGCGAGTCCCAAGGGGGACCGGGTCAAAATCATTATGTCGGGAAAGTTTTTGCCCTACAAGTATTACGGCGCGGCGGACGGAACCCCGGAATACGGATTTAAGGAGGAATAAGCGCGGTCGAGCAATCGACCGGAAATTTAAAGCGCCGCTCATTCGACGGAATCCAGCATGTTTATTCGACAGCTCGACTATCTGGTGACCCTGGCGCGGGAGCGGCACTTCGCCCGCGCGGCGGAGGCCTGCAACGTCTCGCAGCCGGCGTTGTCGGCCGCGATACGGCACCTCGAGGAAGAATTGGGCGTCAACATCGTCGAGCGCGGGCAGAGGTTCGTCGGTTTCACCGAGGATGGCGAGCGGATTTTAGGCTGGGCGCGTCAAGCCATCGCGGCCTGGGACGGCTTGCGGCAGGAGGCCTCGATCTCGCGCACGCGGCTTAGCGGAACCCTGCGCTTCGGCGCGATCCCCACCGCCATGCCCATCGTTTCCCTGCTCACGGGGCAGTATTGGGATGCTTACCCAGACATACGCCAAACCGTCCGGTCTCTGAGCAATGAGGAAATTATTCGCAGACTGGACGATTTCGAATTAGATATTGGCCTCACCTACCTCGAAGACCAGAAGCTGGAACGTTTTCGTGTCCTGCCCTTGTATCGGGAACGATATGTCCTCCTGGCGCGGGACGCCGCCTCGCTGAACAACCGCGAGTCGATCTCATGGCGAGACGCCGCCGCCCTGCCTTTATGCCTATTGACGCGAAACATGCAGAACCGCCGTATTATCGATGCGGCTTTTCGCCGAGCCGACGTCGAACCATGCGTGGTCGTCGAAACCGATTCGGTGTTCGCGCTCTATTCCAATGTCCGCTGCGCCCAAATGTACAGCATCTTGCCGCATAGTCTGCTCGCCCTGTTCGAGATGCGGGAAGAGTTGACGGCAATTCCTTTAACGCCGGAATTAAATCGCGGGATTGGACTGGTGACGCTGAACAACGATCCCGCTTCGCCAATCGTTTCCGCGATCTGGACCATTTCTCAGCGGCTGGAACTCGGGGCGCGATTCAATTTCCTGGCGCGGCCCGCGCCCTAGAGTTTTTTTGGTTTAGATTGAACCGAAAAGACTCTAGATTCCTTATATTTTGTCGTGCTTTCCGTGGCAAAACCGGCGTCCGCTTTTGCTGAAACCACTCTCGTTCAATCCGGCGATCCAACGCCTCTTCATGGCTCGCCGCGGTCAGCCTTCAGCGCATCCGCCAGTCGCATTTGCGCCGAGCCCGGCTTTAGTGGTTTTTGCTGGCTCTCGTGCGGCGCCCAGCCGGAGAGCCAGACGATCTCAAAGCTCGCGCGCACCCGCCCGTCGGGGTCGGAAAAATTCTCGGCATAGATTTCCGCCGCGCGCAGAAACACCGAGCGGCGCAGCGGTTTGCGCGAGCGCGCGGTGAGCGCGTTGGCGGCGCCCATCGCGCGCAGTTCGTCGCACAGCGCGAACATTGAATCATAGCGCAGCGTGAAGGCGTCGGCGTCGGTCACCGGCAGGGCGAAGCCCGCGCGCTGCAACAATCCGCCGAGATCGCGCACATCGACGAACGGCGAGACGCGCGGACTGGCGCCGCCCAAGATTTCGTCCTCGGCCCGCGCCAGCGCGCCACGCAGTTCGATCAGGCTGGCGCCGCCGGCCATGCAGGCGAGAAACAGCCCGTCGGGCGCGAGGCAGCGCCGCGCTTGAGCGAAAACACCGGGAAGATCGTTGACCCAGTGCAGCGCCATGCCCGACACGATCAAATCGAAACTTTCGGGCGCGAAGGGCAGCGCCTCCTCGTCGACGACGATTTTCGCGCCGGTCTCGACGACCGGCATCAGCGCCACCGCGCGCAAGGTGTTGAAGCGTCCGCTGGCGGCGAGAACCTTCGCGAAGTGTTCGGTCGGGGTCGCGAGATCGAGCGCGCGCGGAAAATCGCGGCGGATCGCGGCGAGACGGTCTCCGAGATCTTCGGCGGCGCGCTGCATCAGAAAATCCGGCGCGCCGCGAGCGATAGCCCTGGCGAGGCGCGCGCGCGAAAGAGGGCGGTCGAAGATAACTGGAGGAGACGCAGGGGTCATGAGCCCTACATGAACCTGGCGCGCCTTGCTGGCAAGGCGTCGGCGAGCTGCTTTGTCCAAGCGGCGGCATTTGCGCGTCCAAACGCCGACACTTTACCAAACCTTAGCAATATTTACTAACCGAACAAGTGGTAAGTTTTCGACAAAATTGCGGCGAAAGCTAGAATGATTTTTGTCTCGTTCTATTTGGCCCATTGGGGTCAAGCGTAAGGGTGAAGCCTATGGGCCAGTCGTTCTCGTTTCAGCGCGCCATCGGCGGGCGCATATTAAATCTATTGGCCGCCGGAGCCGTTCTTTGTTTTGGCGCGACGGCGTTGCCGCAAGCCGCTGCCGCGCGCAACATGGTTTCGTTTTCTCCCTCGGTGCGGCCTGGCACCATCGTCATCAGCGCGCGGCAGCGCAAACTGTTTCTGGTCGTGGGGCAGGGCGTGGCGATCAGCTATCCCGTCGCCGTGCCGAAATCCGGCAAGGAATGGTCGGGCTACGCCGCCGTCAACGGCAAATATATCAATCCCGACTGGTCGCCGCCGTCGATCGTCAGGCAAGACCACCCCGAATTGCCGAACTTCATACATGGCGGTTCGCCGCGTAATCCGATGGGCGTGCGCGCGCTGACGCTCGACCGCGATCAGGTGGCCATCCATGGCACCACGGCCAGAATGCGCGCCTCCGTCGGCTCGGCGGCCTCCTACGGCTGCATCCGAATGTTGAACGAGGACGTAGCCGATCTTTACGATCGCGTCAGCGTCGGCTCCCCGGTCATGATGGTGCCGTAAAGAGATCGCGCTCGCGTTTCGTGATTGGCCTTGGGCGCGGCTTTTTTCATAAGCCGCGCCTTTTTTCGTATTGTATCGACTTGGCGCGCCCGCCGCCTTTGGCGAAAATCGGCCGACGGCAACCGTTTGCGCATTGGTTATCCCATGCTTTTTTGCAGCCGGCGGGAACTCTTCGCTGTGGATGGCCGTGATGCGACTCTAGACCGGGCTCCACGAATCTTTCACTGTCGCCGTCAATCGCGGTAAGCCGCGCCGGCAAATTGCAACATCGGAAAGGCCGTCGGATTCAGTCGGATCGGGTATAGTTCCAAGCGGTGATGATTCGAATTCGAGTCGCGGGGCGTCTTGTTCGTGCTTGGGATTTGCGTCAGGCGTCGCAACGCCGTTTGTATGCCTCCGCGTTCCCGGGACAATCAACAAAGGTTAGCTCATGCTGATCGCAGCTGAAAAAGAAACAGATCGCTTGCAACATCCGGTCGACGTGGTCGAACAACTCGCCGCTACGAATGATTGGTCCTTCGACCGTGACGACGAGGACGAAATCTCCATATCCGTGGCCGGGGGCTGGACCGACTACCATGTCGCCTTCACCTGGCTCGCGGATCTCGAGACGCTTCACGTGAGTTGCGCCTTCGATCTCAAGGTTCCGGAACGGCGCCGCGCGGAAGTCTCCGCGCTGATCGCCGCCGTCAACGAACAGCTCTGGGTCGGCCATTTCGATCTGTGGCCCAAGGAGGGCGTGGTGATGCACCGCCACGGCCTGCTGCTGATCGGCGGGGCGCAACCTTCCGGGCCGCAATGCGCGGCCTTGCTGGACAATGCGCTCTCGACCTGCGAGCGGTATTATCAGGCGTTCCAATTCGTGTTGTGGGCCGGCAAAGGCGCCAAGGAAGCGCTGGAGTCCGCCACATTCGAGACCAAGGGCGAGGCGTGAGCGATCCCGCGCCCTCAATCGCCTTTGTCGGCGCCGGTAAAATGGGCTCCGCCTTGCTGGCGGGGCTCGGGCGAGGCGAAAAGCTTGGCCGCGTTCTCGTGATCGAACCCAATCCGGCGCCGGAAGTCATTGAGCTGTGTCGCGCGAAAAATTTCGCGCTGTTCGGGCGCGTCGAATTGTCCGACGCGCCTGTCGACGCATTGGTGTTGGCGATCAAGCCGCAGATGCTGGAGGCCGCCGCGCCCGCTCTTGCGCCATTGATCGGGGCGGATACGCTGGTTTTGTCCATTCTGGCCGGCAAGCGTGTCGCCGATCTCGCCTCGCGCCTGCCGGCGCGCGCCTTCGTGCGGGCCATGCCTAACACGCCGGCGGCCGTCGGTCGCGGCGTCACCGGGGCTTATCCCAGCCCCGGCGTGGAGCCGGGACAGCGCTGCCTGGCGCACACGCTGCTGTCCGCCGTGGGGTCGGTCGAATGGGTCGAGGCCGAGGAATTGATCGACGCCGTGACGGCGATTTCTGGCTCCGGCCCCGCCTATGTGTTTTATCTCGCCGAATGTCTGGCGGCGGCCGGCGTCGCGGCGGGCCTGCCGGATGAACTCGCGGCGCGGCTGGCGCGCGCCACGGTCGAGGGGGCGGGGGAGTTAATGCATCGCTCGCCGGATGCGTCTGCCGGGCGGCTGCGCGAAAACGTGACCTCGCCCGGCGGCACGACGGCGGCGGCGCTCGGCGTGCTGATGGCGGAAGATGGCCTCGAACCCTTGCTGACACGGGCGGTCGCGGCGGCCAAGCGGCGCGCCGCCGAGCTTTCCGGATGACGGCGGTCTAGGCCCCGACGCGACAAATTTTGGGTGAAGGCTTGGCCCGGACGCCCTTCGGCCATACATAGCGGGGGTGAAAGTCACAGGAGCGGCGACATGACGACTGGCGAAGCACATACATCGGGCGAAACGCCCCGGCGCGCGGCGAAGCCCGCGGGCGGGACGCGCGACGCGATCGTCGACGCCTTGCTGCGGCTCGCGGCGCGGCGCGAATTCGCCGACACCACTATCTCCGACATCGCGCGCGAAGCGGGCGTGTCGCTGGCCGACTTCCGCGACGCCTTCCCCTCCAAGGGCGCGGTGCTCGGCGCTTTCCTGCGTCGGATCGACCGCAAGGTGCTCGACGATCTACCGACCGAGCACGACTCCGAGCCCTCGCGCGAGCGGCTTTATCACGTGCTGGCGCGGCGTCTGGAGGCGTTGGAGCCTTATCGCGACGCCGTGGCGAGCATTAACGAATGGTCATCGAAAGACCCGCTGGCGGCGACCGCGCTCAGTCGTGAAGTCGTCAACTCGATGCGCTTCATGCTGGAGGCGGCGGACATTGAGAGCGACGGCCCCGTCGGCGCGCTGAAGCTGCAAGGTCTGGCCTATGCCTGGAAACGGGTGCTGGAAGCGTGGCGCGAGGATCGGACCGGCGAGCGTTCCCACGCGTTGACGGCGCTCGACCGCGAGCTGGATCGGGGCGAAAAATTCATCGACCGCGCCGAAGACCTCGCGCGCGTGACGGAGCCGTTCCGCTCGCTGGCGCATCGGCTATTCGATGGCTTCCGCCATCGCTCCCGCCACGGGCATGATCGCCACGACGGCGAACACGAGCACGAGCGCCACGACGAACACGGACACGGACACGGGCATCCTCACCCAAGCGCGTGAGTCCGCTCACACCGGCAGCGTCACCGTCGCCCGCAATCCGCCCAACTCACTCCGCGCCAGTGTCAGGTCGCCGCCGTGCGTGCGGGCGATGTCGCGCGCGATAGCGAGGCCTAGGCCGGAATTGCCGTGGTCCTGGTTGCGCGATTCGTCGAGGCGGTAGAACGGGCGAAACGCATCCTCGAGACGATCGACCGGAATTCCCGGTCCATTGTCGTCGATATGAATGATCATCGTCTTGCCGTCGTTGATCGCGGTCAAATCGATGCGCTTGCCATAACGTTGCGCGTTGCCGACGAGATTGGCGAGGAGCCGTTTGATCGCCGCGGGGCGCGCGACCACGACCGGATCGCCGCTTAACGCCAGCCGCGCGTCGATCGCGAGTTTTTGCGTATCGGTCTGCAAATCCTTGAGAATCGCGCCAATATTGGTCTTGACCGGCGTCTCGCCGCCGTCGCCGCGCGCGAAGGCGAGATAGGCCTCGACCATGTGCTCCATTTCCTCGACGTCCTTGCGCATTTCGGCCGCCTCGTTGCTTGGCGCCATCAGCGCCAGCGAGAGCTTGAAGCGAGTGATGATGGTGCGCAAATCGTGGCTGACGCCGTTGAGCATCGTCGTGCGCTGCTCGATCGCGCGCTCGACCCGCCGCTTCATTTCGACGAAGGCGGCGCCGGCCTGGCGCACCTCGCGCGCGCCACGCGGGCTGAAGGCCACGTCGCGGCCCTTGCCGAACTCCTCGGCGGCCCGCGCCAATCGCAGGATCGGGCGGATCTGGTTGCGCAGGAACGAGGTGGCGATCGCCAGAATGACCACGGAGGCGACCGTGGTCCAGATGAAGAAGATATGCGAATTGGACGCGTAGGCCTGCGTGCGTGTGGTCAGTACTTGCAACGTCGTGTCATCGAGTTGAACCCTGATCTCGACGAGGTTGGAGCTCTTGGTCGTGTCGATCCAAAAGGGGTGCTTCAGGTGGCGCCTCAGTTCGCGGGTGAGCGTGTGGTCGAGCAGCGAGAAGAACGGTTTTGGAGTCGGCGCCGGCAGGGCCTGCTTGCCGAGCACAGTGACCTGCATATTGAGATCCACGGCGGCGATGCGCGAGAGAATGTCGTGCCCCGTATCCTGCGGGAAACTTGAGTACACGTCCGCGACCGCCGCCACGTCGCGCGCGACGGCGGCCGACAGCCGGTCGGTGATCGCCTCCCAGTGCCGCTCCATGTAGACATAGGCCACGGCCGATTGCAGCAGAACGATGGGCAGGATCAGGATCAGCAGCGCGCGGGCGTAAAGCCCCTTGGGCATTCGCTCATGCAGCCAGCCGGCGAAGCGGCGCCACAAGCGGCGCAGCGCGGTGAACGCGTCGAGAAGTCCCATGCTCATGGCGGCGCCCCGTGTTCGAACGTGTTGTGCCCTTCGCCATCGACGATCAGGCGATAGCCTTGCCCCCGCACTGTCTGAAGGCAATGCGCGCCGCCGTCAATCTTACGGCGCAGGCGGGCGATCTCGACATCGACGCTGCGCTCGTTCGCCTCGGCGTCGACCCCGGCGCGGGGCGCCAGCGTCCGGCGCGAGACCACGGCGCCGCCCGCCAGCAAGCGCAACATTTCGCGCTCGCGCGTCGTCAGATGGATCGGCTGGTCGCCGCGCGTGAGCAGGCCCTTTTCGACATCGAACCGAAAATCGCCAAAGCCGACCGGGCGCCGCGAGCTGGCGTCCCGCCCGCGCGTGCGTCTTAGTATGCAGGCGATGCGCAGGGCGAGTTCTCGCGGCTCGAATGGCTTGGCGAGATAGTCGTCAACGCCGGCCTCGAGCCCCTCGACCCGGTTCTTGATTTCCGACAAGGCGGTGAGCATCAATATTGGCGCGTCGCGGACCGGCGAGGCGCCGTCGCGCAGCCGGGCCGCGAATTGCACGCCGCTTTCGCCCGGCATCATCACGTCGAGAACAATCAGGTCGAACAGCAGGTCGCGCAGCCGAACGGTCGCCGCGGCGGCGCTGGCGGCGGCGCTGACGCGATAGCCTTCGCCAATCAGAAAGCGGGACAGCAGATCGCGAATCCTCTTGTCGTCGTCGACCACGAGAATATGGGGCGCGTCGGCCTCGGGAGGGGCGAGTTGCGTCACGGCGGCGGCTCCTCGCCGCCCGGGGGCGTGGTCGCCGCGACGAGGAGATGCGCCCGGACGCTGGCGCGTTCGTCCTGGTCGATCATCGCCAGCAGAAATTCCGTCGCCGAGCGTCGCGCGTCGGGTGACAGTCCGCTCAGAACGCGCACGAATCTGGCCGATTGTAGACGGGCCAGCTCCCGCGCCAGCGCCGCGCCCTCGGGGCTTGTGTAAAGAAGCCGTTGGCGCCTGTCGTTCGCGCCCTCGCGCGCCTCGACGAAGCCGCCGTCGAGCAATTGCTTGAGGACGCGGTTGAGGCTTTGCTTGGTGATCTTGAGAATGTCGAGCAGCGCCGCGATGGCGAGGCCTGGGCGCCTGTCGACGAAATGCAGCACCCTGTGATGCGCGCGGCCGAATTTATATTTCTCCAACAGACGGTCCGCGTCTTTCACGAAGTCTCTATAGGCGAAAAAGAACAGCTCCATCATGTCGAAAATCGCGTCGTCGCTCTCCGGCGCGAAATCCCGCCCCGGCTGATCGTCGCCGGAGCGCAAAGCCTTGGCGGAGGCGGAATTCACGGGCGACGCCTCGTTCACGCGGGGTCTCGCTCCATCGGCATCCGCGCCATCGAAACGCGAAGCTCCAGCAAAATTGCGCTCAAGCGGCGACAAGCCGTGACGGCCGGCTGGCGCGCGGGTTACGTCAGCTATATTGACATATTTTCGAGCGATAGCTAGTGCTCTAACGCGCCGCGCCGGGTCGATCATGGCCAAAACGCGCTTCCCCGGAGATAGAAAATGTCCCTTCCGCCCTTCGATCAGCGCGATGGCCACATCTGGTACAATGGCGCGCTTGTTCCTTGGCGCGAAGCGAAACTGCACGTGCTCTCGCACGGGTTGCATTACGCTTCCAGCGTCTTCGAGGGCGAGCGCGCTTATGGCGGCGTGATTTTCAAGTCGCGCGAGCATTCCGAGCGTTTCCACCGCTCGGCGCGAATCCTCGATTTCGAGATTCCCTACAGCGTCGAGGAGATCGACGCCGCCAAGGACGCGACGGTGAAGGCCAACGGCTTGCCAAACTGTTATGTGCGCCCCGTGGCCTGGCGCGGCAGCGAAATGATGGCGGTGGCGGCGCAAAACTCCACGATCAATGTCGCCATCGCGGTCTGGGACTGGCCTAGCATGTTCGACGTCGAAACGAAGATGAAGGGGATCCGTCTCGACATCGCCGAATACCGTCGGCCGGACCCCCAAACAGAGCCGTCCCTCGCGAAGGCCGCCGGCCTCTATATGATTTGCACGATCTCGAAACATCGGGCGGAGCGGCGCGGCTACGCCGACGCGCTGATGTACGATTGGCTGGGCCGCGTCGCCGAATGCACGGGAGCCAATATATTCTTCGTGAAGGATGGCGCGCTTCATACGCCGATCGCCGATTGTTTTCTCGACGGCATCACGCGCCGCACGGTGATCGAACTGGCCAAGCGGCGCTCGATTCCGATCGTCGAACGGCGCATCATGCCGGACGAACTCACGGGCTTCGAGGAATGTTTCATCTGCGGCACGGGCGCGGAAGTCACGCCGGTCGCCGAAGCCGGCCCTTATAAGTTCACGCCGGGAGCGATCTCGCGTCAGTTGATCGAGGACTACACGAACGAAGTCACGCCGAAAGGCTGACGACGCCCGCGTTCCGCCAAAACATATCGAACAGCCCTCGGTCGCGCGCGACCGAGGGCTTTTTCGTTCTCAATAACCCGTCTCGCAGCCGCAACTCCCGCGCACCGTGCGATATTGCGTCGTCGGCAGATAGATGATGTGCCGCTGCGCCTGATAGGTCGTCACCGGCACATAGCTCGTGCGCACGGCCGGCTGATAGACCGTGGTCGGAACCTGATAGATCCGTTCATAGCTCTGGTCGTAGCTCGGCGCATAGGTCAAGGCGCTGTAGGCCGCCGGAACGCCCGCGGCATAGTCGTCGCCATAGCCGCCGTAACCATATCCGTAGTCCCCGCCGCCGTAATAAACACCGCCGCCGCCATAGTAGCCGCCCCAGTAATCGCCGCCGCCGCCATAACCACCAGAACCGCCATATCGGCCGTGATAAGCCCTATTGAGGGCGTATCCACGGGCGAAAGGCGACCCGATCGCGCGATGGCCGACACCGACGCGATCGCCGACCGCGGGTCGACCGATGGCATGGCCGCCTCCAGCCCAGCCTCCACCCCAGCCGCCGCGTCCACCTCCACCTCCGCGTCCGCCCGCGAGCGCCTCGCCGGCGGCCAGCGTCGCGACCACCGTCACGCCGGCCAAACAGGCGGCCTTGAGTTTCGAATTGAGACGCATGTTTTTGCCCTTTCGTGTCGTATCGGGGCGCCTGCCCGCTCGAACGGCGGAAGTCGCGCGATTTCGGGACGCCTGAGCGGCGCCTCGACGACATAAGGCAATTAATGTTCCTTAACTCGCGTCCATTGGACCCGGTCGGTTTAGTCTTCGGGATGATTAACGCGGTTGGTGGAATTCACCCGCCCATGCGCGCCTTGATCGCGTGTTCGGCCAGCGTCTTGCCGAGCGACCAGACCGCCGAAGGCGCTTTATGCGCGTCGGCGATCACCGCGTCGAAGGAGGTTTCGATCCAGTCGCAATCCGCGTCGTTCAGCGTCAAGGCGGGCAGCAGCTTGATCGTCGGATTGCCGTGTCCCGCGACTTGCGTCAGCACTTTGTGGTCCCTGAACAATGGAATGCAGATCAACTGGCCGAACAGCCCCGAATTGGCCGCCTCGAGCAAGTTCCAGGTGGCCTTCAGCATCAGCGATTTCGGCGGTCCAAATTCGACGCCGATCATTAGTCCCTTGCCGCGAACGTCGGAAATGAGTTCGTATTTTTCCGCCATCTTGCGGAACGACGCGAGCAGCCGCGCGCCCTTCGCGGCGGCGTTCTCGATTACTTTTTCCTGTTCGAGCACATCCAGCGTCGCGATGCCCGCGGCCATGGCGAGATCGTTTTTAGAGAAGGTGGAGCCGTGCACGACGGCGCGGTCCATGCGGTCGAATATCTTGTCGAAAATCCATTTGCGCGTGAGAACGACTCCGACCGGCACGTGGCCGCCCGAAAGCGCCTTGGCCAGCACCACCATGTCGGGTTCGACGCCGTAATGATCGATGGCCAGAAAGGCGCCGGTGCGGCCGACGCCAGTTTGAATCTCGTCGGCGACGAACAGCGTCCCATATTTGCGGCACAGATCGGCGACGCCCTTGAGGTAATCGTCATGCGGAATGTTGACGCCCTTGCCTTGGATCGGCTCGACGAAAAACGCCGCGACATCGCGGCGGCGCAACGCTTCCTCGAGCGCCGGCAGATCGTCGAACGGAACTTCGCGCGCGTCGGGAACGAGTGGGCCGAAGCCCTGTTTGAATATCGCGTCGCCATTCATCGACAGCGCGCCATAGGTGAGGCCGTGGAAGGAGTGTGAGCAATACACGACGGCCGATCGGCCGGTCGCATAGCGCGCGAATTTAATCGCCGCCTCGATCGATTCCGCGCCGGAGTTGGCGAAGAACGCCTTGTCGAGCCATGGCGTTCGCTTGAGCAATCGCTCCGCCAGCACGCCGGCGAGCACGGAAACGTCAAGCTGAACGAGATTGGGCAAATCGCCCGCGATCACATTGATCAACGCGTCGCGAATTGTCGGATGGTTGCGGCCAAGCGCGAACACGCCCCAACCGCTGAGCAAATCGAGATAGCGGTCGCCCGCGCGGTCAAAAAGATAAGGCCCAACGCCGCGCGTAAAACCAACGTCGTAGCCGATCGTCTTCAGAACGCGAACCCACATTTCGTTGAGATATTTGGAGTGAAGCGCGAAGCGCTCGTTCTCGCGCGTCGCCGAGAGCGCGATCAAATCGGTCGAGGCGCCATCGGAACGCGGATCCTGCGCTTGAGACAGCGAAAGGGATGATACTGCGTTCGGCGGAACGGTCATGGCTGGCTCCAGCTTTTGCTTGGGCGTTCATCTTTAGCAAACATCAAACGCGCGACTAACGACGCCTTGACCTCGCGCGAGCGCGGCTCTCGATATTGACTGGCTCGCATTCTTCGGCGGCGCCACCGCAAACGGCAATGCAATCCGTCGCGTGCTCCTTGAAGCGTTTATCGCAACGCCGCCAGTCGCGCAAATTTCGGGACAACTGTCCACAACAAAGCGCGAATAATGAAAAAACTCGGTTGGATGCGGCGCTGCGAATGGTATCTTTAATTTTAGTGATTCATCGACGCGGCGTCGATTCGGGATGGGCTATGGCGCCGACGCCTGAATCGTCTTGCTCTGGATCAGCAGGGGGGTTGGTCAGTTGGGAGCTAAATCTGGTTTTCAGGATGAGTTTGGCGCTTTGCCCGCGGGTTCGGAAGGCGACGAGGCTGGACTTGATCTTATCGAAGTGGCTGGGGCGATCAAATGGTTCGACGTCGCCAAGGGCTATGGGTTCATCGTGCCGGACGACGGCTCGGCGGATATCTTGTTGCATGTGACGACGCTGCGCCGCTGCGGTTTTCAATCCGCGCAGGAAGGGGCTCGCGTTGTCTGCGAGGCGCAGTTGCGCGCCAAGGGCCTGCAAGTGTTTCGCATCGTCGCGATGGACGAGACGACAGCCGTGCATCCCTCGCAGTCGCTGGCCGGGCGCACGCATGTCCAGGTAACCCCCGTCGGCGGCTATGAAATCGCTATCGTCAAATGGTTTAATCGAATCAAGGGCTTCGGCTTCCTCACGCGCGGGGAGGGGACCGAGGACATTTTTCTGCACATGGAGACCGTCCGCCGTTACGGCCTCGCCGAGCTGAAGCCGGGCGACAGCGTCCTGGTGCGCTACGGCGATGGTCCCAAGGGGCTCATGGCGGCGGAAGTGCGGCCTCTCGACGCAAAGGGCCCCGCATCGCATTGACGCCGAAAGCCCAGCGCGGCATTAGAGGGCGCGCCTTGGCGGTCGGGGTGCTTTTCGCGGAGCAAAAAGAGCGTGAGCGGAGCGGCGCGACATTCCTGCTATTCGTGGGCCGTCCATTCATGGGCCGCGCGGCTTGTCGTTCTTCTCGTCGCGGTGACGATTGGGCGAGAGGCCGCGGCCGAGTCCCTGGAGTTCGTCACGGCGACAGGCGCGCATCGGTTCGAAATCGAGATGGCGCGCACGGAGCGGGAGCGCGAAGTTGGGCTGATGTATCGCCGCTCGATGCCGCGAGACCACGGCATGCTGTTCACGTTCCCCAGCGAACAGCCAGTCAGCATGTGGATGAAGAACACATATATTCCGCTGGATATGGTCTTTGTCTCTCGCAAGGGCCGAGTGACGAACCTCGCGCGTGACGCGGTTCCGATGTCGGAAACCGTTATTCCCTCCGGACCGCCGGCCTTCGCGGTGATCGAGCTTAACGCCGGCGCCGCGCGCGCGATAGGGCTCGATGTCGGCGACCAGGTTCGGCATCCGAGCTTCAAACCCTAAAAGACCCGCTCGCGTCGCTTGTGGGAGCGGCGCGAGCATGGTAGCGAAGTTCGTTCGGGAGCAACAAGCGGCTTGCGCATCGCATGGTCGCTCATCGGGGTATAGCGCAGCCCGGTAGCGCGGAAGTTTTGGGTACTTCAGGTCGCAGGTTCGAATCCTGCTGCCCCGACCAAATCAAGAGACCGCCGCGGTCGTTGTCGCGTCCGCGGGCCGCAAGCAAAAAGATGAACGCGAGGCCACATGACCGCACGCATATTTTGTCCCGCCGCGAGCGCCACGCAATCGGCTCCGGGCGTCAAGCATCCTTGGGTGCTGCGCTACGAACCCGAATCCCCCCGCGCCGCCGATCCCTTGATGGGCTGGACGTCGTCGTCGGATATGAAATCGCAGATCAAGCTCACCTTCGACTCCAAGGAAGAGGCGATCGCCTACGCCGAGCGTAATGGGCTTCCCTATCGCGTCGAGGAGCCCAAGCCGGCGACCGGTTGGCGCCGCATCGTGTCCTACGCCGATAATTTCAAGACCAACCGCATCGGCCTGTGGACGCATTGACGAAGGACGTGGTTTCGACCCCGTAGCTCAGCTGGATAGAGCAACTGCCTTCTAAGCAGTAGGTCGCAGGTTCGAATCCTGCCGGGGTCGCCAGGGTCCGCCTCGCCATTTGGAATTGGCGGCGCGCGAAAATTGTTTTGGCCCGCGTCCCCCGCGGGTTTTCTTGCGGCTCCGTAGCTCAGCTGGATAGAGCAACTGCCTTCGAAGCAGAAGGTCGCAGGTTCGAATCCTGCCGGGGCCGCCAAAATCAACGCGAACAGTTATTTTCGTCAGCGGCGGTTTTCGTTCGCCGCCATTTCCTCTTGAATCGCTGCTATGATTTCATTGCGCGCCTCGATGGATTCGTCGCGCTCTCATCGTTGAAAAGACGCTAAATACGGAGGCTACTTATGGAATATCACTTGGGCCGCAGATTGGCGGCGGAGTTTTTCGGAACCTTTTGGCTGGTGTTCGGCGGCTGCGGCAGCGCGGTGATTTCGGCGGCCTATCCCCAGTTGGGAATCGGATTCGCGGGTGTCGCCCTTGCCTTCGGCCTGACGGTGCTCACCGGCGTCTATGCCTTCGGACCCATATCCGGCGGCCATTTCAACCCGGCGGTGTCGCTCGGGCTTGCGGTGGCGGGTCGCTTCTCCTGGAAGGATCTCGTCCCGTATATCATTATCCAGGTCGCGGGCGCCTTGGTCGCCGCGGGCGCGCTTTATGCGATCGCTATCGGCAACATAGACTTCTCCCTCGCGGGCGGCTTCGCCGCCAACGGCTTCGACGAGCATTCGCCCGCGGGCTATACGCGCCTGTCGGCGATCCTGATCGAGACCATTTTGACGGGGTTCTTCTTGCTGATCATTCTCGGCTCGACGGAAAGCCGCGTGCCGGCCGGCTTCGCGCCCATCGCAATCGGGCTCGCGCTGACCTTGATCCATCTCATTTCGATTCCGGTCGACAACACGTCCGTCAACCCCGCGCGTTCCACCGGGCAGGCGGTGTTCGTCGGCGGTTGGGCCTTGCAGCAACTCTGGCTGTTCTGGGTGGCGCCGCTGGGCGGCGGATTGCTCGGCGGACTCATCCATCGGCTGATATTCGCGAAAAAGCCGAGCTAGGATTTTCGGGGCGGCCGCGCGCCGGTTCGGCCGCGCGTCCGCTTCCGCTTTCGAATTGGCGAAATCTTGTCCGGCGACGCCGTAAAACGGCGCGCGACAATTCGCTTCTCTCCGAGAGTTTGTCTCGGCCGTTACCTGCTTTACACGCGTCAATTAACAAGTTAAGCCGAGGCCCGGCTGGTTTATGACAATTTTGTGACACCACGCCGCCGAAAGAGGCCGCGCATGCTGGGATGGTTTCAGGCGCTCATGCCCAAGGAGGAGCGCTTTTTCGATCTATTCGAGAACCACGCCGCGACCCTGGTTCAGGGGGCCCTGGCGCTGCGCGCCTTGCTTGAGGGCGGGGAGGGCGTCGCGGCGCAAGCGGCCGAGATCAAGCGTTTTGAGAATCAGGCCGACGACATTACTCGCAACGTGCTTCTCGCTATTCGCCGCACCTTCATCACGCCGTTCGACCGAAGCGACATCCGCGATCTCATCACGGCGATGGACGACGCGATCGACGAGATGCACCAGACGGCGAAGGCGACGCAGCTTTTCGAGACGCGCGAATTCGAGCCGGGGATGCGGCGCATCGGCGACATTATTGTCCAGGCTTCGGAATTGACGCGCGACGCCGTGCCCCTGCTGCGAACAATGGGGCCGAACGCCGCGAAGCTAAACGCGTTCAGCGAGGAAATTTGCAAAATCGAGGACGAGGCCGACGCGATCCACGATCAAGGTTTGAAGGAGTTGTTTCACGCTCATCGCAACGCCGACCCGATGGCCTACATTGTCGGCGCCGAGCTTTACGACCACCTCGAAAAGGTGGTCGACGGCTTCGAGGACGTGGCGAACCGGGTCAGCGGCATCGTGATCGAGCATATTTAGTCAGGAGCCGCCGTTGCATGACGTTTCCTTTGCGCTCGTCGGCCTCGTCGCGGTCGCGCTGGCTTTCGATTTCCTGAACGGCCTGCACGACGCCGCGAACTCCATCGCGACGATTGTTTCGACTCGCGTGCTGCGGCCGCAATATGCGGTGTTTTGGGCCGCTTTCTTCAATTTCATCGCCTTCATGTTCTTTGGCTTGCATGTCGCGACAACCGTCGGCTCCGGCATCGTGTCGCCGGAGATCGTCGACGACCAGGTCATCTTCGGCGCGCTGATGGGCGCGATCAGCTGGAATTTGCTGACGTGGCTGCTGGGCATTCCCTCTTCGAGCTCGCACGCGCTGATCGGCGGGCTAATCGGCGCCGGCGCCGCCAAGGCGGGGAGCGGCGCGATCGTATGGAGCGGGTTCATCAAGACGGGATTGGCGATCGTGCTCTCTCCGGCGCTGGGTTTCTTTCTGGCGCTCGCGCTGATGCTGGCCGTGTCCTGGCTGTTCGTCAGACAAACCCCTCTCAGGGTCGACGCCAGCTTTCGCCGGCTGCAGTTTCTCTCCGCTTCGCTCTATTCGCTCGGCCACGGCGGCAACGACGCGCAAAAGACCATGGGCATCATCTCGGTGCTGCTCTACAGCCATGCAAAGGGGGCCGCCGAGTTCAGCGTGCCCCTGTGGGTGGTGCTCGTTTGCCAGGCCGCGATGGGACTGGGCACATTGTTCGGGGGGTGGCGCATCGTGCACACCATGGGCTCCAAAATCACCCGACTGACTCCGATGCAGGGTTTTTGCGCTGAGACGGGCGGGGCGATCACGCTGTTCACGGCGACCGCGCTCGGCGTGCCGGTTTCGACCACGCATACGATCACCGGCGCGATTGTCGGCGTCGGCGCGGCGCGGCGGGTGTCGGCGGTGCGTTGGAACATCGCCCGCGACATCGTGATCGCCTGGGTCGTCACCATGCCGATGGCCGCGCTGATCGCCGCGCTCTTCTTCGCGCTGACGAGGCGATTCGCATGAAATGCTCCAAGCTCGCGGACAAAAAGTCGAAAGGGGCGGGCGGCGAGCCGCGCCGGCAATATGGGGCCTTGCCCTGGCGCCTCGTCGGGGAAGGCGTCGAAATCCTGCTGGCGTCGTCGCGCGACACGCGGCGCTGGGTGATCCCCAAGGGCTGGCCGATGAAGGGTTGCGAACCTTACCTGACGGCGGCGATCGAGGCTCGGGAGGAGGCGGGGCTAACAGGCAAGATCGAGAAAAAAAAGATCGGCTCGTTCCATTACCAAAAGCGCCTCAAGAACGGCGCGGTCATCCTTTGCCGCGTCGACGTGTTCCCGATGCAGGTGCTGCGTCAGGCCAAACACTGGCCCGAGCAGGGGCAGCGCGTGACGCAGTGGTTCACCTGCGCCGACGCCGCCGAGGAGGTTTCGGAGGTCGAGTTGAAGGCGCTGATTTTGGCGTTCGGCAAGGGGAAGCTGTCGCCGGGGTGA
>JBAWEN010000031.1:0-1948 GCA_049591215.1 Methylocystis sp.
GTCGTGGTCTGCGGCGGCGCGTCATACACCGGCGCGGCGCGGATGGCGGCGGCGGGCGCGCTGCGGGCGGGGGCCGGGCTCGTCACTCTCGCAAGTCCACGGGATGCGATGGCGATAAACGCCGGCGCTCTCACCAGCGTCATGCTGCGCGAGGCCGATGACGCGGCGGCGCTCGCGGAATTGCTAAGCGATGCGCGCAAAAATGTCGTGGCGATGGGGCCGGGGCTTGGCGTCTCGGCGGAGACTCGCGATAAGGTGGAGAGCGCGCTTAAGGGCGGCTCGTCGTCTCGGGCCTTCGTGCTCGACGCCGACGCGCTGACGAGTTTTTCGGACGAGCCGGAGAGGCTGTGGCGAGCGATCAAGGCCACGCCCGGTCCCGTCGTGCTGACGCCGCACGCCGGCGAATTCGCGCGGCTGTTCGATCCCAAGGGGTGCTCGCCCAGCGGCGCGCCGCTGTCGAAGCTCGACAAGGCGCGGGCGGCGGCGCGCGAGAGCGGCGCGGTCCTGCTGTTCAAGGGCCCGGACACAGTGGTCGCGGCCCCGGACGGCCGCGCCACCATCCTCTCCTACGCCTCGCCCTGGCTGGCGACCGCGGGCTCCGGCGATACGCTGACCGGAATCATCGCCGGACTTCTCGCGCAGGGCATGGCGCCGCTCGCCGCCGCATCCTGCGGAGCGTGGATGCACGCCCGCGCGGCGGCGATCTTCGGGCCCGGACTGATCGCCGACGACATCGCCGCCACGCTGCCGGCGGTGTGGCGGGAGTTGGCCGGCGAATTGGGCTGAGCGGTCGCGAGGCTCACTCCGCCAGCGCGTCGAAAATCAGCTTGGCGTTCAGCGCGATGATGACCACGGCGATGATCGCGGCCAGCGCGGTCGTATGGCGCGGCGCGATAAGCTCGCCCATCACGCGGCGCGAAGCCGTGAACCAGATCAGTGGAACCATCGCGAAAGGCAAGGTGAAGCTCAGCACGACCTGGCTGGCGATCAGCAGCCCTCCCGTCGCCGCTTCGCCGGAGATCAGCGTTATAGCCACCGCGGGAACGACCGCGATCAGCCGCGTGAACAGCCGCCGCCGCGTCGGCGTCATGCGAAGGCGCAAGAAGCCCTCCATCACGATCTGTCCGGAAAGCGTCGCCGTGACCGTCGAGTTGAGGCCGCAGGCGATCAGCGCGATGGCGAACAGCTTCGCCGCCAGCGGCGCGCCCAGCAGCGGCGCGATCAGCCGATGCGCTTCGGCGAGTTCGGTCACCTCGACATGGCCGCTTGCATAAAACACCGAGGCGGCGAGCACGAGTATCGCGCCATTGACCAGCAGCGCGAAAAACAGCGCGACGGCGCTGTCGATCAGCGCGAAGCCGATCGCCTCGCGTTTTTCGGCCGGCGAAGCGCCGACCGCGCGCGTCAGCACGATCGACGAATGCAGAAAGAGATTATGCGGCATCACCGTCGCGCCGACGATGCCGAGGCCGAGATAAAGCATGCGCGGATCGTCGAGCAACTGGCGCGTCGGGACGAGGCCGCGCGCGACTTGGCCAAGATCGACGTGCGCCATGGCGAGCTGCGCGGTGAAGGAAAAGGCGATGAGCCCAAACAGCGAAACGACGAACAGCTCGATCTTGCGAAAGCCCGCGCGCTCGAACGCCAGCACCACGAAAGTGTCGAGCAGCGTGACGGCGATGCCGACGGCGAGCGGCATGCCGAATAAAAGCTGCAAGCCGATCGCCGTGCCGATGATCTCGGCGAGATCGGTCGCGGCGATGGCGGCCTCGGCCACGAGCCACAGCGCGATCGCGGCGGGCTTCGAAAAACGCGCGCGGCAGGCCTGCGCGAGGTCGAGGCCGGAGGCGAGCCCCAGCCGCGCGCTGAGCGCCTGCAACACGATGGCCATCAGACTGGAGAGCACGGCCGCGAACAGCAGCGCGCAGCCGTAGCGCGAGCCGGCGGC
>JBAWEN010000032.1:0-7955 GCA_049591215.1 Methylocystis sp.
GGCGAGGGCGGCGCGCTTTTGCGACTCCACCGCATAGGCGTCCACATCCTCGCGCGAAAAACCATATTTGGTGGCGATGATATCGGCGGAGACGCCCTGCGGCATGAAATAGGAGGGAATGGCGATCGCGGGATCGACCGGCCAGGCGCCGCCCGAGGCGCCAATGCCGACACGGCTCATGCTCTCGACGCCGCCGCCAATCGCGAGATCGTGCTGGCCCGACATGACCTGCGCGGCGGCGAAATTCACCGCGTCGAGGCCAGACGCGCAAAAACGGTTGATCTGCACGCCCGGCACGCTGTCGCCGAAACCGGCCGCGAGCGCGCTGGCCCTCGCTATATCGCCGCCGGCCTCGCCGACCGGATCGACGCAGCCCAAGATGACGTCGTCGACCTCATGCCCCTTGAGCTTGTTGCGGGCCTTGATCGCGCCGAGCGCGGTGACCGCGAGGCCGAGCGTCGAGACCTCATGCAGCGATCCATCGACCTTGCCGCGCCCGCGCGGCGTGCGCACGGCGTCGTAGATATAGGCGTCGGACATTGTAACTCCTTGTTACAGCCGGTCGGCGTCCGGCGTTGGACAAGCGCCGCTCATGCGACCGCCCTCTCGTTAAAACATCTCCGCGTCAAGCGACATCATCGTGTCGGCGCCCGTTACGATCCGCGCGAGGCGCAGGCTGGTTTCCGGCAGCATTCGCTCCATGAAGAACCTGCCGACGATCAGCTTGGTCTCCATGGCCTCGGCGCTCGCGGGCTCTCGGTTCTTTTTCGCCAGCGCCGCCTTGGCGATCCTCGCCCAGATATAGCCCAGCGCGACGCGGCCGAAGAGGTGCATGTAATCATAAGACGCCGCGCCGGCGTTATCGGGTCTGGCGAGGCCGTTCTGCATCAGCCACATCGTCGCCTTCCGCAAATCGCCCAGGGCCGCTTGCAAAGGATCGACATAGGGCTTCAGCGCGTCGTCGGCGGAGCCGGCGGCGATAAATTCGCCGACTTCCGTAAAATAGGCCATGATCGCGCGACCGCCATCCTTGGGCAGCTTGCGCCCGACGAGATCGAGGGCCTGAATGCCGTTGGCGCCTTCGTAAATCATGGTGATGCGCGCATCGCGCACGAACTGCTCCATGCCCCATTCGGCGATGTAGCCATGGCCGCCGAACACCTGCTGCGCCTTCACGGTGTTCTCGAAACCAAGGTCGGTGAAGACGCCCTTGAGCACGGGCGTCAGCAGGCCGAGGCGATCTTCCGCGGCCTGGCGCGCCGCCCCGTCTTTTGAGCGATGCGCGACATCGCTGTCGAGCGCCGCCTCGAGCGCCAGACCGCGCGCCGCCTCGTTGAATGCCCTGATCTCCAGCAGCATGCGCCGCACGTCGGGATGCACGATGATCGGATCGGCTTTTCCGCCGGGATTCTTCGAGCCGGCGAGCGAACGGCCCTGCAACCGCTCGCGGGCGTAGGCGGCGGCGTTCTGATAGGCGACCTCCGATAGAGCGAGCCCCTGAATCGCCACCCCAAGGCGGGCCTCGTTCATCATCACGAACATGGCGTTGAGGCCGCGATTGGCCTCGCCGACCAGATAGCCGCGCGCATTGTCGTAATTCATGACGCAAGTGGAATTGCCGTGAATGCCCATCTTGTGTTCGAGCGAGCCGCAGAAGACATTGTTGCGCGGGCCAAGCGCGCCGTCGGGACCGACATCGAATTTGGGCGCGATGAACAACGAAATGCCCTTGACGCCGGCGGGCGCGCCCTCGATCCGGGCGAGCACGAAGTGAACGATGTTTTCCGCCAGATCGTGCTCGCCAGCCGAGATGAAGATTTTCTGGCCGGTGATGGAATAGCTTCCGTCGGGGCGCGGCGTCGCCTTGGTGGTCAGCAGGCCGAGGTCCGTGCCGCACTGCGGCTC
Organism: Methylocystis sp.; assembly: GCA_049591215.1. Taxonomy (GTDB): domain Bacteria; phylum Pseudomonadota; class Alphaproteobacteria; order Rhizobiales; family Beijerinckiaceae; genus Methylocystis. Next base: position 1,906 of record JBAWEN010000032.1, read on the forward strand.
GGTGAGATTCATCGTGCCGGACCAGGCGCCCGACGCCATTTTGGGCGCATAGAGACGCTTTTGCTCCTCGTCGCCGTGGCGCAACAGCGCCGCGAGCGCGCCTTGGGTAAGACCGGAATACATGGCGAAGGACATATTCGCCGAAGAGGCGAATTCATTGGTCAAGGCGCTCAGCGTGTACGGGAGCCCTTGCCCACCGTATTCTTGCGGCGCCGCCAACCCGATCCAACCGCCCTCGGCCAAGGCGCGGTAGGCGGGCTTGAAGCCCTTCGCGGTGGTCACGCTCGCGTCGTCGTTTCGAACGCAGCCCTCTTTATCTCCGATTTGATTGAGGGGCCGCACGACTTCCTCGGCGAATTTGGCCGCCTCGCCGAGAATTTGGGCCAGCATCTCGCGCGTGATATCTCCGAACCCCGGAAGCTGACTAAACTCATCGAAATTCAAAACGTCGACCAACAGGAAAACAGCGTCGTCCACCGGGGCCTTGTAAACAGGCATCGCGCCCTCCAGCAGTGAGGGGCTCCCCTCGCTCAATCCGCGCCGCGAGCCCGCCTCGGTCGTGCCGCAAGCACTGAGCTTCACGCCCGAACCCTAGGTAGAGACGCTAGCGCGATGGCGCAATAGTCACTTTCGAAAGCGCTGCGCCAATTGCCTTTTTTTGGCGCATGATCTTGCCGATAAGGCCGTGCTTCGTTTTAATCCGCCCGTGAGTGATTCGCGCGGTGAAGCGTCGCCAGGGCCACCCCCTGCTTCCTTGGCGAGCTTCCATTCGAACGAGGCGGCCTCCCCAGCCGCCGCTATATAAAATGGTGAATTTGCTCACTCGGTTAAGATGTGGATCGAGACCGCCATCCACCGCTGGCCTTCGGCTTCGGCCTCCGAAAAGGGCCGAACTTGGGCGCCGGAGCAATCATTCGCCATTCGGTTAACCGCTTATTTACCTTGCCTGTCGGAAAGTCCGGTTAAGCGACTATTTTCCGTCGCGAGTTTCGCGCGATTCGCCCGCGTCTGCGTCAGTGCCTCCAGTTGATCGTCCACACTCTCTGTCGGGTCGGACCCACCGGATACCCAGATGACCAAGGCGTTTCCCCGCGGCTTAAAAAATCCAAACCTTGATTCGCGGCGGGCGACGGCCAGTCGCGCCGAGCGCGCCGGCGACGATTGGCGCGCCGGAACCCGAGACATCGGCGACGAGGGCGAGGAAGAACAGGACGATTACGACGCGGACATTGATCCTCGCGACGACGATCCGCTCGACGCGGTGTCGCGGCGGATTGAGCGATCACGCGCGCGCGCGCCGGAGCCGCGCCGCTATCGGGACGCGCAACGCGACGAGGCGCCTTCTCGCCTCGCTCGCCACTCGGATTTCGACCCACGCGAGTTGCGCGATCGGTCCGAGCGGATGCTTGACCCCGACGAGATCGCCGAGAGCGCCGCGGCGCTTGTCACGAGACGCGTCGCCAAGAGCGAGCGCCAAACGGCGAAGGCCCTGGAGAATATCGCCGAATTGATTGAAAGCGGCCATCGCCGGGTCGACCCCGAGATTATCGACGGCGCCGTGGCCGCCATCGAGCGGCGCGTCGGAGAAACCGAAAAAAAGACAGCCAAGGCGCTTGAAAATCTGGCCCAACTGATCGAGGCCGGCTCGAAGGCGCGCGCTCGCGACCCCGACGACCTCGACATCGTGGTGGATCGGCTGGGCCGCATCGAGAGCAAAATCGCGCAACAGCCGGAGCCCGCCAGCGTGCGGCCGATTCGCGGCGCGCTGGCGCGTCTTGAAGCACGCATCGACCGCCTGTCGAACGACGGGCGCTCCAACAATTTCGAACAGGCCTTGTCCGGTCTGGACCAGCGACTCGCCGAAATCGCCGCCAAGCTGGACGGCGACGCGCGCGAACGGCAGGCCGCCCGGTCCACGCTCAATGGACCAAGCCGCGCCGCCATCGACCAAGTGCTGGACCGCGCGAGTCCGCGAGAGGCGCGTCACGACGTCGAACCGGTGCCCCGCGCGAAGCGCCCGCTCGCCGACGCCATCACGGACATCGCGCGGCGCCAACGTTCGCTCGACGCGGAGGAACTCCCGCCGGAGCACGGCCCGCGCCGTGTGGAGCCCCTCGGCGTCGACGCGGCGCTGGCGGTAAAGCGCCTGGACGAATTGCACGCTTCCGTCGACACGCTGTCGCGGCGGTTCGAAACATTGCAGAACGGCGTCGGCGACCGCTCGGACCAACTGCTCGTTCTGATGCGCCAGATCGAGACGCTTCATCGCCAGATCGACGAAACTTCACGCGGCGAACATCCCGCCGTTTCTAGCCGCTTCGACGATTTGCGCGGACAGGTGGAGGGATTGTCCGGCCTGATGGAAAGCGTGCGCGGCGACCTCGCCCAGCGATCCGATCAGCAAAATGTCATTGTTCGGCAAGTCGAGGATCTGCGCGAGGAGATCGAAGATCTTTCTCGCGCGCTGGGCGATCTCGCGCCGCGCGCCTCTGTCACGGCGATCGAATCCGCTCTTCGCGATCTCGCGCGGCGCATCGACTCGCAGCGCGACCGCGGCGTGGATGACTCCGCGCTCGCGCCAGCGGAACGGATCGCCGGCGAATTGCGGGCGGTGATGAAGGATCTCGATCCAGCTCCGCTCATGCGAAATCTGCGCGAAGATCTGCAAGCCATCGCGGGCCGACTGGACGAATTGCAAACGCCAGGCGCAACCAATGCGACGGCTTTGAACGAACTTGGACGCCAAACCGGCGAGATCAAGGAACTGCTAAGCGCGCTCGCATCGCGGCCGCTCCCGCTGGAGAAACTGGAAACCCGGCTGTTTGATCTGACGCAGCGTGTCGAGCGACTCTCGGTCGGCGCCGCGCAGGGCGTCGGCGGCAAGGATATCGGGGAGGTCGTCAAGGCGATCCGTTCGATCGTCGCCACGGAAACGAACTACGGTCTTCGGGGATTCAATCAGCAGCTCGAACATTTATCCGTCAAGCTCGACGAGTCGCTCGCCAAATTCGGCGGCAAGCGATTCGACGAACTCGGCGCCCGCATCGACGACATGCATAAATCGCTTGCGCGGCGCATTGATCATGGCGTGGCGGCGCGCAAATCGGCCGACACCGGCGCGCTCGAAAACCTGGTGGCGACGCTCGCCAAGAAGATCGACTCCGCGCTCGACGCCAAGGCGCATATTTCGGCCTTCGACGAATTGGGCCGCAAGATCGAAAAGCTGGAAGCGCGGATTCAGGATCCTGCCGGCGCGCAATCCATCGCCCGCATCGAAAGACTGCTCGCGACGCCAGAGGGGCATTTCGCCGAACTCACCCAGCGCATAGACCTAATCGGCAAGACGCTGATGAGCCGCCTTCAACAAGACAGCTTGGCGAATAACGGCTCCGAGCACGCCAATATCGAGAAAATGGTGCGTCGACTCGGCGAGCGCATCGACGCGGCGCTGGAGCCCGGCGCCAATCGTCGCGACATCGAGCAACTGGAACAGCAAATCGAATTGGTGTCGAAAAAGCTCGATCGCCTCGCCGATTCCAGCACGACCGAAAAAATCGAGCAACTGCTGGCGCAGCCCAATCAAGACAAGCAGTTGCACGAAATCTCCAATCGTCTCGACTTCATGCACAACGCGCTTGCCGCCACCATCGAAGAGGGCGTGCGGGCGCGCACCGAATCCAGCAAGGCGCAGCTCACGGAGCTGGTCGAGGCGTTGGCGCGCAAATTGAACGGCGCTCTCGCCCCTAACGCCGACAACGGCGCGATGCAAGCGCTGGAAAGCCAAATCAAGCAACTGTCGGTCCGGCTCGACCGCAATGACGGAAATGGCGCGGTGCTGGCTTCGATCGAGCATAAGCTCGGCGAGGTCTTCGGGCGGTTAGAGGAAGCGGGCGCAAGCTCGACGGAAGCGGCGGAGGCGGCCGTGCGCCGCGCCACGCTGGAGGCTCTGCGTCAAGTAGGGACGTCTCCCGCGGCGCTCGATCCTGGGTTCAAGGAAGAACTCGACGATTTGCGCCGGACCCAAGCGGCGAGCGGCGAACGCACGCATGAAACACTCGCCGCCGTGCATGAAACACTGGAGCGCGTCGTCGACCGGCTGGCGGCGTTCGAGGATGAAATAACCGAAATTCGCGGCGAGGGGCTAGCTACCGAAAGTTCCTTTGAAAGCGGCCCCGCGCGGCGCGGAGTCCAAGGCGCCGCCGAAGACGCGGCGAGAAACACGGCGCGAGAATTGGCTCGCTTTAAGCCTGCCGAGTTGAAAGACGATCGCGCCGAGCCGAAGCTCGCGGCCCCACCGCCACGCGCGCGCAGGGGCCAAGACGTCGAAGACTTGGATCTTGATTCGCTTTCCAAAGCCGAGCCTCGAGTCGCGCGCGGGGAGACGGCGGCGCAATCCGATTTCATCGCCGCCGCGCGCCGGGCCGCGTTACAGGCGGCGGCCGATTCCGACGCGGTGGACGCGTCGCAAAAAGTCAGGCGCGCGGCAGCGCGCGAGACCTCTCAAAACACTGGCGCGACGGGCGGGGTCGGCGCGACCATAGCGGCGCGAAAGCGTCCGCTCCTGTTAGGGCTAGCCGCTCTAGTGGCGCTGGTCGGCCTCTCCCAATTGGCGCACTATGTGACGGGCGCCGGCGTCGTCGCTCCAATCGCGCATGAAAGCCCGAATAGCATGTCCATGGGCGAGCCCGCGCAAAAAGGCCCGCCTGTCGCCGCGAGGTCGCCGACGCAGCCGGAAAACGCGGTCGCCCCACAAGATGAGATGTCGCCAACCGCGCCGCTCGCCAAACAAGCGCAGCCGCAACTCCCGGCGGACACGGCCAAAATCCCCGGGCTTGGGCTATCGCCGATCGGGCCGGGGGGCGCCGGTCCGGCCATGGCGCCGAAACCCAGCGGCAAATCGGCGGCCAGCGAGCAATTGGACACCACGCCGATCGGCGCGATCAACGGCCCCGCCGCCTCGCTTCAGGAAACGGCGGTGACGCTCAAGACGCTGGCGACGCGCGGCGACGCGTCCGCTCAATATGAGTTGGCCGTTCGCTATTCAGAGGGCCGGGGGCTTGTCCGCGATACGAAGGCCGCCGCGCAGTGGTTCGAGAAAGCGGCGCACCAGGGCCTCGCGCCAGCGCAATACCGGCTCGGCTCATATTACGAAAAAGGCATAGGGGTCGAGCGAGACTACGCAAAGGCGAGAAGCTACTATCAGCAGGCGGCGGAAAACGGCAACGCGCGAGCGATGCACAATCTCGCCGTGCTCTTCGCCGAGGGCAACGACGGCAAGCCCGATTACGCCGCCGCCTCCGAGTGGTTCCGCAAGGCGGCCGACTTCGGCGTGCGCGACAGCCAGTACAATCTGGCGATTCTCTACGCCCGGGGCCTTGGGGTCGGTCTGAGCATGACGCAATCCTACATGTGGTTCGCCATCGCGGCGGCGCAGGGCGACCAGGACGCCGGCAAAAAGCGCGACGAAGTGGCGGCGAGGCTCGACTCCAAGGATCTGAGCGCCGCCAAAAGCCTGGTCGACGACTTTAAGCCTCGCCCGCTAAAGTCCGAGGCCAATGAGGTCACGCCGCCGAGAGGCGGTTGGGAGAATGTCAAGGTTCAGGACATCAAACCCGCCCCGAAGCCCGGTGGCGCTCCGTTGGGCAAGGCGAAAATGTCGCAGCTTTAGCTGCGGCGGCGGGAGCGTTACAAACGCCAATGGTCCGAAGACGCATGACGAGCGAGGCTTAAGAGCAAGAGCGCCGCCCCAACCAGAGCGCGTTGAACAAGACAGCCGCCGAGCGCCTCGGTCACCCCAATCCAAATTCGCGCGGGTTGGGCTTTAATTCCGCCCGCGAGAAGAGGCCCTCCGCCGCTTCGAAAGGATCTTGGCCGCGCGCGCATGGCGTTAATATGTTCCGCCCCTTTTTTAGGCAGACGAATCATACGGTTTGCGCTTGATCGGCTCGTTAAGATCCAATGCCCCGAGCCCCTCACCTCACCTCTCCCCGCAAGCGGGGAGAGGGGGCGTCAACGCGGCTCCCTTCGCCATAAATTATTGAGATAACAAC
>JBAWEN010000033.1:0-2683 GCA_049591215.1 Methylocystis sp.
GCGTTGACGCCCTTCTCCCCGCTTGCGGGGAGAAGTACGGTGAGGGGCTTGGGGCATTGGATCCGCACGAACCGACCAAGCCCGAACCGTATCACCGCGCAATCGCGACGGCTCGCGCCCATCTACAATATCTGGAATTCGCCGAAGCAAGCAAGAAAGATGGTTCGCCCATGCTCACGCCCTGCCCAGCGCCCTCGTCAGGTCTTCGCGCGTGTCGATATCCATGAGCACGCTTTCGTCGTCGACCGCGATCTCGATCACCCCGCCGCGGGCGCGCAGCAAGCCGCGCGCGCCTTCGTCGCCGGTCAGACTCGCGACGCTCGCGAACAGCGAGCCGCCAAGCAGCACGGGATTGCCGCGCCTCCCGCGATATGCCGGCGCCACGGCCGCGCATCCCGGCGCGCGCTCGAACGCCGCGATCAATAGATCGAGCGTCGCGCTCCCAACGCCCGGCATGTCCGCGAGCAGAATCAGCGCGCCCGCGCTGCCCGCCGCGCACGCGAGCCCCACGCGCAGCGACGACGCGACGCCGCTCGCGAAATCCAGGTTATGCGTGAAATTCACGGGCAGGCCCGCTAGCGCTTGCTCGACATCGCCGCGCGCGTGACCGGTGACGACGATCGTCTTGGACGCTTTCGACGCCAGCGCCGCCTTCACCGCGCAGCGCGCCAATGGACAGCCGCGATAATCGGCGAGCAGCTTGCCGCGCTCGGCGCCAAAACGCGCGCCGCGCCCCGCCGCGAGCACTATGGCGGCGACGCTCATGCGTTCAAAGCCCGCGCCGTTTCCTTGCGCGCCGTTTCCGTGCGCAACGGCTTTCGGCGCTGCGTCAGCACGATCTCGCCCATCACCGCGACAGCGATTTCCGTCGGACTCACGGCGCCGATGTCGAGTCCGATTGGCGCGCGCAGTCGCGCCAGCGCGTTGGCCGTGACGCCCCTCGCCTTAAGCCGCTCCAAGCGCCGCGCCTGGCTCGCCGCCGAGCCGAGCGCGCCCACGTAAAAACAATTCGACGCCAGGGCGATACACAGCGCGGCGTCGTCGATCTTCGGATCATGGCTCAAGACGGCGAGCGCCGTGAAGGCGTCGAGTCCCAGCCCCGGCAGCGCATCGTCCGGCCAGCGCGGGATTAGAACCGTGTCGGGAAAGCGCTCGCTGGTCGCGAAAGCCGCGCGCGGATCGATGACGACGACCTCGAAATTGGCGACCCGCGCGATCGCGGCGAGCGCTTGCGCCGTATGCACCGCGCCGACGATCACGAGCCGCGTCGGCGGCCTGTGCACATAGACGAACATTGGTCGGCCGCGATGTTCGACGAAAGCGCTTCGTCCCGCGCGCAGGGTCGGGGCCGAAATGTCATCGGCGGCGTCGCTCACGCGCAACAGCCAGGGCGCGCCGCCGTCGAGCGGCGTGACCAGCCCGCAGGCGCGGCGCGCGGCATATTCGCCGCGCATGTCGGCGAGAAGTTTGCCCCAGCCCCGGTCGAGCTTTTGGACGTAGACGCCGATGCCGCCGCCGCATGGCAATCCCGGGCGCCACGCGACCTCGTTCGCGCCGCCGAAGTTCAGCAGCCGCGGCGCGCCATCTCCGATCACGTCGAGCGCCGCCGTGATGACGTCGCCTTCGACGCACCCCCCCGAGGCCGAGCCGAAAAAGAGGCCGGATTCCTCGACGACGAGATGCGATCCAGGGGGCCTTGGCGCGGAGCCGAGCGTCTCAACCACGGTGGCGACCGCGACGCCGCGCTCCAATTCTCCCCATAGCTCGGCTTGACGCAGGATCTCCGCTTCATCGGTCAGCATTGGCGGACCCATTCGATCTGATGATGCGCCGCCGGAACCGCAAACCCGGGTCAGACCAAATTGATCGCGACCTCGATGTTGCCGCGCGTCGCTTTCGAATAAGGACAAATTTCATGCGCCTCCTGGACGAGCGTCTTCGCGGTTTCACGATCGACGCCGGGCAGGCTGACATTCAGGCGGGCGCTGAGAAAATATTCGCCGTCCGCCAGATGCAAATCGACCTCGGCGTCGACGGCCAAGTCGGCCGGCGGAGTAATATTTTTCTTGCGGGCCACCGCCCCGAGCGCGCTCTCGAAGCAGGCCGACCAACCGGCCGCGAACAACTGCTCGGGATTCGTGCCGAGGCCGGCGGAGCCCGGAGGCGAGAGCTTGACGTCGAGGCGCCCATCAGAGCTGCGCGAGGCGCCCTTTTCGCGCCCGCCGGTGGTGTGGGTCTTGGCCGTGTACACGACTTTCCCGCCTTTGGAGGCCGTGCCTTCGCTCGCGAGTTGGGTCATCGCGCTCTCCTGTGCTGTCCCGCCGCGGTTTTCGGTTAAGTCAAATGATAGGTCAAATCGGAAAACCGGCAATCCCGCCCGATCGCTTCGCGGCGCGAAATGCCCCACGCCCCTCACCGTACCTCTCCCCGCAAGCGGGGAGAGGCGAGCGGCCGGCGATCCGCCCACTCTTATATTTCATTGTTATCCCGTCAATTCATGGCGAAGGGAACCGCGTTGACGCCTCCTCTCCCCGCTCGCGGGGAGAGGTGCGGTGAGGGGCTTGGGGCGTTGGGCCTGAACGAGCCGATCAATCGCAAACCGTATCACACGCGGGGGCGTCGCTCGCCGTTCACGCCGCGCCCTTCACCTCACCACCACGCGCGCGCCCTTGTTGACGCGCCG
>JBAWEN010000034.1:0-10087 GCA_049591215.1 Methylocystis sp.
CCGCTTGGCGTCCGCGAGCTTCGCGCCGGGCGCGACGAGGCCCGCGTCCACTAGACTGGCGAAGGCGATCCGCGGCTCGCTCCGCTTGGTGGGCGCGGTGGTCAGCGTGGCCGGATCGAGCGGCTCGACCGCGTCGATGCGCGCCTGCGCGGCGTCGGCATAGGCGTGGTCGCGTTCGATGCCGAGGTAATCCCGGCGCAGGCGCTTGGCGACCGCCCCGGTGGTACCGCTGCCAAAGAACGGATCGAGCACGAGGTCGCCGGCGTTCGAGGCCGCGAGCATCACCCGCGCCAAGAGCGCTTCGGGCTTTTGCGTCGGATGGGTTTTGCGTCCTTGCGCATCCTTGAGCCGTTCGCCGCCCGTGCAGATCGGGAACAGCCAGTCGGAACGCATCTGGCAGTCTTCATTCGCCGCCTTCAGCGCTTCGTAATTAAAGGTGTAGCTTTTGGCGCGCGGACCGCGCGCGGCCCAGATCATGGTCTCATGGGCGTTGGTGAAGCGGCGGCCGCGAAAATTCGGCATCGGATTGGTCTTGCGCCAGACAATGTCGTTCAAGATCCAAAATCCCAGATCCTGCATGATCGCGCCGACGCGAAAAATATTATGGTAGGAGCCGATGACGAAAATCGTCGCTTGCGGCTTCATCACGCGGCGCGCGGCCTCGAGCCAGTCGCGCGTGAACGAGTCATACTCGGCGAAATCGGCGAATTTGTCCCAATCGTCGTCGACGCCCGCGACCAGGCTCTGATCCGGCCGCGTCAATCTATTCGCGAGTTGGAGATTATAGGGCGGGTCGGCGAAAACGAGATCAACGCTTTCCGGCGCCATTGCGCGGAGAATCTCAACGCTGTCTCCGCGCAAGACGCTGTTGCGCGACACCGCGCGAGGCAACCCCAAAACCCGCGACCCAGTACGCGTGACCTTTAGCTGGGTTTTGAGGCGGGTCGCCTCGACGCGTGCGCTACTCATGAACTCGATACCGGTTACGCTTACCAACGAGCGTGACTATGTGGGATCGAGGTAAAGGGCGCGTTTAACGAGGCGCGCGGCGCGCGTCCCCTTTTCGAACGGCTTTCTTAAGAAAATTCTTTCTTCACCAATTGCTTGTTGGACGTAAATGGGACCGAATCACGCGGCTCATCCGCGTCGCAAGGGAGAGAAGCTCATGCGGTGGTAGGGGGTTGGACCGAGACTGGCGAGCGCGGCGAGATGGCGCGGCGAGCCATAGCCCGCGTTGGTCTCGAAACCGTAAGCCGGATACTCCTCGGCCAGGCGCCGCATCAAACTGTCTCGCGCCACCTTGGCCACGATCGAGGCGGCCGCGATCGACAGCGATTTGGCGTCGCCCTTGACGATCGCGGAGCCTGGACAAGGAAGGCCCGGCAGATCGCGGCCATCGACCAATACAAAGGCGGGCGCGACGCAGAGTCCGGCGACCGCCCGCTCCATCGCCATTAATGACGCCTTGCGGATGTCGGTGGCGTCGATTTCCGCGGCGGTCACGAAGGCGAAGCTTGTCGCGAGCGCGCTTTCGACGATCCGGACGAAGGCTATTTCCCGCGATTTCGCCTTCATCAATTTGGAATCGTTGAGCCCGTCCGGAATGTTGTCGGGATCTAGAATGACGGCGGCGGCGCAAACCGGCCCCGCGAGAGGACCGCGCCCGACTTCGTCGACCCCGGCCACTGGCCAAAATTTTCTCCGCCGCGACTCCTCTTCGGCGGCAAAATCGGGGACGGTCTTTGGCGGTCTTCGGGTCGGCGTCATTAAAGGGTTCTCCCCGCTGGCGGCGTCCTAGCGGCACAAGTCTTCCTCGCGACCCAAGCGCTTTTTGTCCCGCCCTCGGATGGCGGCTGGTTCAGAATAACGCAAGCTGTTCGGCGCTTCGACGGGGCGGCTGAAACAAATCGCAGCGCAGCCTCGCACCGGCGCCAAAGCCCAACCGGGCGGCGGCTATCTCGAATCTCCGGCCAATCATCCAGGCGTACGGCCCGACGCCCGTCATCCGCTTGCCGAAGCCAGAGTCGTAGAGCTTGCCTTCCCTCGCGCCGCGCACCAGCGATAGCACATGCCTCGCCTTGTCGGGATAATGCGTGAGCAGCCATTCGCTGAAGAGGTCGCGCAATTCGAGCGGCAGGCGCAGCATCACATAACCGGCTTCGCGCGCGCCGGCGGCGAAGGCTCTCGTCAGGATCGTCTCGATCTCGGCGTCGTTCACGGCGGGAATGATTGGCGCGACCAAGACCGAAACCGGGATGCCGGCGGCGGCGAGCTTCTCGATCGTTTCGAGCCGAACAGACGGAGAGGCCGCGCGCGGCTCCATCTTCCGAGCGAGTTCCTTGTCCAGTGTCGTCACGGAGATCGCGACCTTAACAAGTCCTTTACGCGCCATTGGCGCGAGGATGTCGATGTCGCGCGCGACCAGCGCGGATTTCGTCACTATGCCCACGGGATGATTGGTCCGCGCCAGCGTTTCGAGCAGGCCCCGCATCACGCGGCGGCGCTTCTCGGTCGGCTGGTATGGATCGGTGTTGGAGCCGATCGCCAGCGTTCTCGGAACATAGCCCGGCGCCGACAATTCGCGCTCCAACACTTGCGCCGCGCCCTCCTTGACGAAAATCTCGGTCTCGAAATCGAGGCCGGGCGAATAGCCGACATAGGCGTGGGTAGGCCGCGCGAAGCAATAGACGCAGCCATGTTCACAGCCGCGATAAGGATTGATCGAGCGATCGAAACCGATGTCGGGCGAGTCGTTGCGCGTGATGACGCTTCGAGGCCTCTCTATATGTATGTTGGTCTTGAGCGGTGGCAGGCTCTCCAGCGAGCCCCATCCGTCGTCGACCTCCTCGCGCGCGAAGGCCTCGAAGCGCCCGCTTGCATTCGACACGGCGCCGCGTCCGCGCCGTCGCGCCGGATCTAATTCGCGGGCCGATTCCGCCAGCGCCTCGCGAGGCGGACGCCCGGCGGCGGGGCGGGATATTCGCGGCGGGGCCGCTAGCGGAAAATGCTCCAGACGGCTCATGACGACGCTCTCCCAAAGCGGCCGAACCGCTTCTTTTCGGCGAGACCGGCTCGCGGCCCCCGGCGCGCCTGTTGGGGACAGAATCACACGCCGGGAACAGCGACGCCGCACGCGTACACGCTTACGCCACAACGCCTTACGCGACGCCCACAACCAACCCGAACACTCGCGCCACCCGCGCCGGACGAGAACAAACGGCGAATCACGAACAAATAAAGAACACGTCGGTGGCTGTCAAGAGCGAGGTCGTCCGAAAATCCGGGATGGAGTTTCGCGGGCTCGGCGCGTTGGATTTGTGGCTTCAAGATGTGGAGGCAAGCCATACCACGTATTTACAATGCCTTACGATCGCTCTGGGTCAAGGGCGGGCGCCTTGCGCGCCCCGCTTCAAAGATCACGACGGTTTGCTTTCGGGCTCCGCCGGCGCCACTGTGCCGCGCGAAACGAAACGGGCGCCCATGCACTTATGAACCAACGCGGCCTTCTCCCCCTCGCCCTGACGCAGGGCGACCCGTCCGGCATTGGGCCGGAAATCGCCCTCAAGGCTTTTCGCGCTCGCGAAGCCGCTGATTTGCCGCCGTTTTTCGTCGTCGGCGATCCCGATCTGTTCGCGCGCGTTTCGAAATCGCTTGGGTTCGATGTCGGCGTCGAGGAGACGACTCCGGCCGGCGCTATCGAGGTTTTCGCGCGGGCGCTGCCCGTCGTTCCGCTCGGGGGCGCCGTCAACGGTCTTCCGGGCGAACCCGATCCTCTCGACGCGCCGCTGACGATCCGCTCGATCGAGCTCGCGGTGGAATTTGTCGCGCGAAATCAGGCGCGGGCGGTCGTCACCAATCCGATTTCCAAGCAAGCGCTTTACGCGGCGGGATTTAAACATCCGGGCCACACCGAATTTTTGGGCGAACTCGCGCTGCGTTATTTCGGGGTCCCGGCGCGGCCGGTGATGATGCTTTGGGCTCCTGAACTCGCGGTCGTGCCGGTGACGATTCATGTCGCGCTGGCCGAGGTTCCCGGGCTGTTGACCCGGCGATTGCTGATCGAGACTGGCCGCATCGTCGCGGCGGATCTGACGAATCGCTTCGGCGTCGCGGCGCCGCGTCTCGCCTTCGCCGGGCTCAATCCGCATGCGGGAGAAGGCGGCGCCATGGGGCGCGAGGAGATCGACGTGATCGCGCCGGCGGTGGAAGCCTTGCGCGCGATGGGGATCGACGCCAGCGGCCCCCATCCCGCGGACACGATGTTCCACGCGGCGGCGCGGGCGAAGTATGATGTGGCGCTGTGTCCGACTCACGATCAGGCGTTGATTCCTATAAAGACTCTGGCGTTCGATCGCGGCGTCAATGTCACGCTGGGCCTGCCCTTCGCGCGCACGTCGCCGGACCACGGGACGGCCTTCGACATCGCGGGCAAAGGCGTCGCCGACGCGTCTAGCCTGATCGAGGCGATCCTGCTCGCCGGGCGCATAGGGCGTCCGCGGGATGCCCGTCCCATTGGAATATGAGCGGATGATCGACGATTTGCCGCCGCTGCGCGAGGTCGTCGCGCGTCACGGGCTCGACGCGCGCAAGGCGTTGGGCCAGAATTTCCTTTACGATCTGAACCTTACGTCTCGCATCGCGCGCGCGGCGGGCCCGCTTGAAGGCGTGACGGTCGTCGAGATCGGTCCCGGCCCCGGCGGCCTCACCCGCGCTCTATTGGCTCATGGCGCGGAACGTGTCATTGTAGTCGAGCGCGACCCCCGTTGTCTGCCGGCGCTCGAAGAGATTTCCGAGCGCTATCCGGGTCGGCTGGTCGTCGTCGAGGGCGACGCGCTCACGATCGATCTTGTCGAACTCGCTCTTGCGCATGGCGCGGCCAAGGATGCGTCTGGCGCGCTCAATAATGCGCGAATATGCGCGAATTTACCCTATAATGTTGCGACAGCCCTGCTGGGGGGATGGCTCGAGGCCGAGCCCTGGCCCTCCGTGTTCGACCGCTATGTGCTGATGTTTCAGCGCGAGGTGGCCGAGCGCATCGTCGCGACTACAGCGCAACGGGTCGACTACGGCCGGCTCGGCGTGCTCTGCGGGTGGCGAACCAAGGCGCGGATATTATTCGATATTCCGCCATCCGCCTTCACGCCGCCGCCAAAGGTCGTCTCCTCGGTGGTGGAGCTCGTTCCAAACCCGGCGCCGCCGCCCTGCAACCGAAAGTTGTTGGCTCTCGTGACGCAAGCGGCGTTTGGACAGCGGCGCAAGATGTTGCGCCAGAGCCTGAAGGGGCTCGGCGTCGATCCAGCCCTGCTGACGGCGAGCGCTGGCATCGATCCGACGCGCCGTGCGGAAGAAATCGATATCGCTGGATTTGTCGCGCTGGCGCGGGCGCTGGAGCAGCTTCGCGTCACGCCTTAGCCTTGCCTTAGCCGCGTCAAAACTCGATGCCCTCCTGCGCCCGCACGCCGGCCGCGAAATGATGCTTGACTAGTGTCATCTCGGTGACGAGATCGGCCGCCGCGATCAGTTCCGGCTTGGCGTTGCGGCCGGTCACGAGAATGTGGAGATCGTCGCGGCGCCCGCGCAGCGCCGCGATGACTTCATCCAAAGGCAGATGGTCGTAGCGCAGCGCGATGTTCAACTCGTCGAGCATCAGCAGGCGCAGCTCGGGGTCGGCCATCAGCTCCCTCGCCTTTTCCCAGGCGCGGCGGGCCGCTGCTTCGTCGCGGGCGCGGTCCTGCGTCTCCCAGGTGAAGCCCTCGCCCAGCGTGTGCCAGGAAACGCGTTCCTTCCCGAGATGCTCCAGCATGGTCCGCTCGCCGCTTCGCCAGGCGCCCTTGCCGAACTGCACCACGCCGACCTTCCAGCCATGGCCGAGCGCGCGCAGCACGACCCCGAAACCCGCGGTGGACTTGCCCTTGCCGGGGCCGGTGTGGACCATCAGCAGCCCCTTGGCGGCGATGGGCTTGCCGGCGACCTCGGCGTCCTGCACGGCCTTTCGCTTTTCCATCTTGGCGCGATGGCGGGCTGCTTCGTCTTGCTGGTTCATGGGCGCTCGCGTGAAGGATTTGTCGACATTGGCGGCTCATTTCGTGGTCAGGCCATAGCGCACGAAGTCGTCGGCGGGGGCGAAAGCGTCGTACAGCCGGCGCGCCGGTAGATTTTCGGCGCGCGTATGCCAATAGAGACGCGACCACCCGCGATGACCCGCCATCGCGACAAGATCGGCGATCAGCGCGCGACCGACGCCGCGTCCGCGCGCGGCGGGATCGACGAACAGATCCTCCAGGTAGCATATGGGCTCCTGAACGAAGGTTCCCTCGTGCAGCAGCGAATGGGAGAATCCCAGGAGTCGCCCTTTTTGCTCGGCGAACCGGCACAGAATCGCCGGCTCGGGCGCGACGATCCGTCGCCATGTGGCGGCGGTGACATGCTCGGGCAGATGCGTCTCGTAAAAATCCGTGTAGCCGCGCCAAAGCCCGCGCCACCGCGCTTCGTCGTCGTAACGCGCCGTTCTGATCCGCATTGAAGTCTCCGCCTGGGTAGCGCGGCCGTTCGAAGCGGAGTGGCGCGGACCCACGACAAGTGACCGCCACCCCCCACAATCGCTATGATTCTAACGAACGGCCCCGTTCCTTGCGCCGCCCGCGCCGGGGGGCGCCGGGACCGGGGGTTGACGCCGTTGGCTATGCCGGCAGGATGAGCACCTTCGCCTTGATCGGCGTTCGCGAATAGAGGTCGATCATGTCCTGGCTGAGGAGGCCGGTACAGCCGCTCGTAACGCCCTTCCCGATCGACTCGGGGTCGCTGGTGCTGTAGATCGTGCAGACCGTGTAGCGCCCGTTCTGATAGAGATAGAGCACGCGGGCGCCGAGCGGATTGTCCAGACCTCCCGGCATGCCGCCGGCATATTTGCGAGCCTCTGGCTGACGCGCGATCATCTCCTTGGGCGGCGTCCAAGTGGGCCATTCGGCCTTGCGCCCGACATAAGCGTCACCGCTCCACAGGAAGCCGGGGCGGCTGACATTGGCGCCATAGCGGGTGGCGTTTCCGTCGCCTTCGATGCGGTAAACATAGTAATTGGCGGGATCGATGATAATCGTGCCCGGCGCTTCCTTGCTGTCGTAGCGCACGGTCCGGCGCCAATATTTCGGATCGACCCTCCTGAGATCGACCGCCGGGATCGGGAATTTCTCGCTGGGCGCCGGCCCGTAAAGCGCCAGCATGTCGGCAGGGATCATGCTGTCGGACGTCGCGCAACCGGCGAGCCCAAGCGCTCCGAGACTGGCGGCGGAGCCGAGCAGAAACGACCGGCGGTCGAGGCGCCCCGACGCAAGCCCAAGCGGAGCTCCCTCGTTTTTTTCGCCGGCATCGGCGATCCCATCGTCCATGATCATGATTTTGGAGTTTCCCATGTCCTGTCGCCCGACCATAGAATAATCCGGTATAAACTTGGTGAACGTCTTTGCCGAGCTGATTTGCCATCACACGGCTCGATTGGCAAGATCGGGCCTTCGCCGCGCGGCGCTAGCCATGCGCCAAAGTAGGTAACTCCGCGCGCGGCGGGATCGACGAACAGCTCCTCCAGATAGCATATGGGCGCCTGAATAAAGGTTCCCTCGTGCGGCGGCGAGTGGGAGAATCCCAGCAGCCGGCCCCTCTTGCTCGGCGAACCGGCACAAAATCGCGGGTTCCGGCGCGACGATCCGTCGCCATGTGGCGGCGGTGACATGCTCGGGCAGATGCGTCTCATAAAATTCCGTGTAGCCGCGCCAAAGCCCACGCCACTGCGCTTCGTCCTCGTAACGCGCCGTTCTGATCCGCATTCGTGTCTCCGCCTGGTACTGCGGCAGTTTGAATTTCCGGTTTGCGCCATGAGCGGACACTCGCTGGGAGGGTCAGGAAAGTGCCGGCCTCGGAGGGCGGCGCGATTGAATGGACGTCAGCAGGTTTTCCAGAACATCAATTGCGATTGGCTTGACAAAATGATGGTTGAACCCGGCTTCCATCGAGCGTCGACAATCATCCTCCTGACCCCATCCACTCAAGGCTGCGAGCACGAGGTCTTTGCCTTCCGGGAGCATACGGATCTGGCGCGCCGTTTCGTAACCGTCCATGCCGGGCATGCCAATGTCAACAAACGCCAAATGGGGCTTGAACTCAGCGACCTCTGAGAGCGCCGCCCCGCCCTCATAGGCTACGCGAACGTCCACGCCCAGGCACTCGAAGAGCATTGCGGAACTGTCTGCAACGGCCCGATCGTCATCCACGACCAAAACTCGACGCGACGGGTCCGGCGCAGCTGCCGCGCGCCATTTGCGTTCTTCCTCGCTCGAAACAGCGACGCCGATCGGAAGACGCACGACGAACTCGCTCCCTCGGTCGCAGCCTTCGCTGCGAACCTCAACT
The DNA here is from genome assembly GCA_049591215.1 of Methylocystis sp. Taxonomy (GTDB): domain Bacteria; phylum Pseudomonadota; class Alphaproteobacteria; order Rhizobiales; family Beijerinckiaceae; genus Methylocystis. The sequence continues at coordinate 8,404 of JBAWEN010000034.1, forward strand.
TGGCCGCCGTGCATTTGCACTAGACTGTGCACCAGAGCTAAGCCGAGGCCGAGCCCTCCCTGCGCGCGGCAGCGAGCGTGGTTCGACTGAGTGAAGGGGTCGAAAACCCGGGGGAGCATCTCGGGCAAAATACCAATCCCGTTGTCGCGCACGCTTACGATGACTTCATCGCCCGAGCGTTCCGCCTTTAGCCAGATGCGCCCGCCATTCTCTGTGTATTTGGCGGCGTTGTTGAGGATGTTGGCAAAAACTTGTGCCAGCCGCACCGGGTCGGCGTCAAGCGTCAAAGGCGAAGAGGGTATTTCGACCATCAGGCTGTGGCCGCCGCTCTGGATGAATGGCTGGCTGGTGTCGACCGCGTGGCGGAGAATAACATTGAGGTCGCACTGCTCCTTCTTCAGTTCGATTTTGCCGTTCGTCACGCGCGAAACTTCTAAAAGATCATCGACGAGACGAACGAGGTGATCGACCTGCTTTTCCACCATCGCCAGTAGTGAACGCGCCCGATCCCTGGCTGCTGGATCGTCGCCGTCCGGTTTCTGAAGAATGTATACAGCGTTGCGGATTGGCGCGAGTGGATTACGCAGCTCATGCGCGAGTGTCGCTAGAAATTCGTCTTTCTGACGACCCGTTTCAAGCAGCTCTCGTTCCATTCGCCGACGGTCGGTGATGTCGGTCACGAGTGCGAGAATAGCTTCGAGCCGGCCGGCTTTGTCGAGCAGCAGGGAAGCGGACTTACGCACCCAGACCGATTCGCCGTCCTTTCTCAAATAACGATGCTCGAATTCGAGCGCAGTGACCTCTCCTTGTCGTAACCGTTGAAACTCCCGGAGGTTCATCGGTTGATCATCGGGGTGCACAAGGTCAAAGGCGAGGCCGCCGACCAACTCTTCTCGCGCATACCCCAGCATCTCGCAGAAAGCCGGGTTTATTTCCCGCAGTCGCCCATCGCAGTCAGCAATGGCGATGCCGTTTCCCGCTTTTTCAAAAATCGCTCGAAAGCGTTCTTCACTCTTGAGGAGCGCCTCCACCGATCGCTTGCGCTCGGAAATCTCCTCCATGGAGATGACGATGCCTCCGACCCCACCGCACGCGTTATGCCAGGGCCGCACCTCCCAATTTAGCCACTGGACGGTGCCGTCCGCGCGATCGAAGCGGTCTTCGTCCTTGGCGATAACTTCTCCCGCAAGGGCGCGGCGATGAACCTCCTTCCATCGCTCCGGAATATCTGGAAGAACGTCGTAATGTGAGCGACCCAACACGGGCTCACCAAATCGGTGGTCGCTTACCCACCGGCGGCTCGCCGCAAGATAATGCATATCGCGATCGAACATCGCCACGGCCGCCGGTGCATGCTCGATGAAGAGCTGAAGCTGGGCATATTCCGGGTCCAAAATTTTCACCTTGCTCGTTGCTGTCTCGCCAGCGGCTTTCTGAAACCTCTCAAACTTGATTTTAGATTAAATTTCGAACGCGTGAAAAGAACAAACCCGAGCGCGCGATTGCAACGCCGAGTGTCTCCTATGGGTCACAAGCGGAAATTCGAACCGACCCACCACCCCCATAGGCGCTAGGATAAGAACTGGACAGAGGGAATCGTGATGTGATTCCTACGAGAGATGCTTGATTCGACATCTCTTGTTCCCGACGACTGGTCTGGACTGATCTCTCGTGTCGCGGGTGA
>JBAWEN010000035.1:0-3805 GCA_049591215.1 Methylocystis sp.
CGCATCGCGCGCGCGCGGCCATTGGCGGTGAAGGGGAATTTGCCGATATTGACCGCCCCGTGCTTGGCGCGCGCCTCCTCCTCCGTGAGGCCGACGCTGGCGATTTCCGGCATGGTGTAGACGACGCCGGGAATGACGCCGTAATCGACATGACCGTGCTGGCCGGCCAGGATTTCCGCGACGGCGACGCCTTCTTCCTCGGCCTTATGCGCGAGCATGGACCCGCGCACGACGTCGCCGATCGCGCAAACGCCGGCGACATTGGTCGCGAAATTGTCGTCGATGACGACGCGCCCCCGCTCCATCGCGACGCCGGCCTCGGCGAGGCCGAGCCCCTCCGTATAGGGGACGCGCCCGGTGGCGATCAGCACCGCGTCGGCGCTGGTCACGCCCTCGCCGGAGCCGTCGACTGCGGCGAACGAGACGGTCGCGCCAGCCTCGGTCTTTGCTACTTGCGTGACCTTGGTTTTGAGGCGGAACACAAAGCCCTGCTTTTCGAGGATTTTCTGAAAGCGCGCGGCGATCTCGAGATCGAAGCCGGGCAGGATACGATCGAGAAATTCGATCACCGTGACTTTGGCGCCAAGCCTGCGCCACAGCGATCCCAGCTCCAATCCGATCACGCCGGCGCCGACGATGACCAGGCTTTCGGGGACCTTGGGCAGTTCCAGCGCGCCGGTGGAGGACAGCACGATTTTCTCGTCGATCTCGATCGGCTTGCCTGTTGCGTCGCGCAGCGGCGCGACGGCGGAGCCGGTGGCGATGACCACGTTTTTGGCGACGAGAATCTGCTTTGCTCCATCCGCCGCGGCGACTTCCACCTGATGCTGACCGGCGCTCGGCGCCAGCAGCTTGCCGGCGCCGATGAAGGCGTCGATCTTGTGCTTCTTGAGCAGGAAGGCGACGCCGTTCACATTGGCGGCGACGGTGTCGTCCTTATGCTTCATCATCGCGGGAAGATCGAGGCGCGGCGGATCGACGACGACCCCGAGCGCCGCGAGACCATGCGCCGCCTCGCCAAACATATGCGAGGCGTGCAGCAGCGCCTTGGAGGGGATGCAGCCGACGTTGAGGCATGTTCCGCCAAAGGTCGCCCGCTTTTCGACAACCGCGGTCTTTAACCCAAGCTGCGCCGCGCGAATGGCGCACACATAGCCTCCGGGGCCGGTTCCGATCACGATGAGATCATAGATCATCAGCTTGGCCTTCCTTGTCGCGTCTGACGGCTCAGCCCGCCGCCCAAAGGTAGACCAGGACCGCGAGCAGCCCGATGCCGGTCTGACCAAGCTCCAACAGGCCCCACAGCTTGATGACGCCGCGCGCCTCATGCGCCCCTTCGCCGTCGATCAGCGCCAGGATGCGGTTGTTGAGCGGCACGATCGTGAAATAGGTGTACGGCCAGCTGGCGATGATGACGAGCGCGCCGAGCAGCCAGCGGACGTCGTCGAGTTCGCGAAAGGCGACGAAGCCGAATATCGCCGACACCAAGGCGAGCCCGGCGAGCATGACGAAGCCGCGATGGTCCGAGGGCTCCCATTCCTTCGCCAGAGCGGCGTCGTCCAGCGCCATGCGGGCGGGCTGTTCGACATAATTGACATAGAGCGACGCGCCGACGAAGCCGCCAGCGGCGGCGAGCGCGAGAGAACCGATGACCATGGATTGCATCCTTTTTGGGTGAAGCGGGCGGTTGGCCGGGCAAAAGCCGAGTTTATCACGCCGATTCGATCGCCTCTTCGTCGCAGACGACCCTTGCGTTGCTTTTGGCCTCCGCCGCGACATCGAATTGGAGCGCCTGAACGGCGCCTCGCTGGTCCGCGGACCGCGACGTGAAATGATCGAAGAACATTTTCATCGTGCGGTCTATCCCGAAGGAATTAATTCTGCGCGTGTCGTCTCCGTAAAAACGCGCGGCGTTGGGCGCCGCCGTCACGAGGTCGTAGGACGGAAAATAGGCGATGTTGTCGCGCGAACGCACGACCTCGTCCGCCGCCGCGCGAAGAATGGCCTTCGAGGCGGAGTTGGAGACGAGCACATGCCGGTCTTCGCTGGTCGCGATGATCGACACCGGGGAGACCGAAAGTATCATGCGCGCGTTGGGATTCTTCGCCAGTATCAGATCGGCCGAGGCGAGGAAATCGCGCACCACCTCACCGACGGTCATGTTCCAGAACTCATAGGATCGCGGGTCGTAATCGCCGCCGGCGACGCCGGGCGCGAGCTGCAGGACCGCGCCGTCGGACTTATGGCGCCAGCACTCCGTCAGACCGAAGGTGAAGACAAAGACATCCATCGTCTCGATCATTTCGCGCACGGCGGCGAAATGGCGGACGCGATCGGCCCGCATCTCCCCGGCGTTCGCATAGCCGTCCGGCTCGATGCGCGGACGGAAGGGATCGACCACGCGGCCGTCGTCCCTGGACCAGACGTCGAGATCCGGCGTGAAATCGCCGTAGGCGCGCTGGATCAGCTGCAATAGTTGCGTCGTGGTGTACAAATTGCCGTAGCGACAGGAATACATCGAGTAATTGCGCCGTTCGGCCTCCGCCGAGGACATGCCTTCGGGCGGCCGTTCCGGCAAATAATAGTGATAGCCGCTTTGCTGGAGGCGGTGCGCGATTTCCTGCGCGAAGCAGCTTCCAGCGGTCGCCACCTTGTCGCGCGGGGAAATTTTGAAGGGCGTGGCGACAATCGGGTCCAAAGCGAAGGGCGGCATCGACGCCACCGCCTTGCGCCAGAAGCGATGGTCGGGTAGGGAGCTATAGGGATTGTCCGCCAATGGTCGATCTCCTCTGGGACGGTCCAAGCAATCTTTTGTTTGGCTCTGTCCTTGATCGTGCCGGGAACATAAACTCCGCCCGGCCGCTTGTCATCCGTCGGCGCCGTCCCGATTTCGGGTCGCCTCGCGCGCCGGCGCGCTCACGGCGCCTCGCACGCATGATTTCGCAGATCGACAAACAGATAATCCGGACTTGGAGCGCGGCTCTCCTCGCGTCGCGCCTCGGCGGGCGGCGGACCCCGAACGGTCCGCGCATCGCGGTTATCGGCAATTGCCAAAGTTACGGCGTCGCCTATGCGATGAAGCTGCTCGACCCCACCGCGCGGGTCGACCATTATTCGGCCGTCGCCAAATCGCGGGCGAACATCGGACTGCTCGCGAGGACGCTCGCGGCCTATGATCACGTGTTTTCGCAGGATTTTCCCGCCGATATCGTCAGGGGCGGCGATTCGCGGGAATTGTTTCAACGCTTGAACAGCGTCACGCCGTTTCCGACCATCAGTTTCGCGGCTTTTCAACCCGATCTCGTCTATCTTCTCGACGCCGCCCAGGGCAACAAGGCGCTGGCCGGCCCGCTGCGGCCCTATCATTCGGCGCTGGCGGTGTTCTCGTTCCGAGTCGGGCTCTCGCTCGAGGAGGCCAATGCGCTGTTCAACCGCGACGTGTTCGAAGCGGTCGGCTATTTCGACGTGTGGAACGCCGCGGCGCGAGAATTTTTGGACAACGCGAAGCGATATGACCTCGATCTGTCCTCCGACCTCATGAACTGGTCGCGGCGCGGCGTGTTCATGTATTCGATCGTGCATCCCAAACCCTACGTGCTCGCCGATATCGCGCGGCGGCTGTTCGTCAAGACGGGGCTCGCCATTCGCAACGACAATTTCGACGATTACGCCATCGATGATCTTTCCCGCGCCGAGATTTTCCCGGTCTATCCGGAGATCGCGGAATTATTCGGGGTTCGCGGAGGTTATCTGTTCAAGCGCGGCAACTTCCATATTTCCCACGGCGTCGGGGAGTTTTTGACGC
>JBAWEN010000036.1:0-5103 GCA_049591215.1 Methylocystis sp.
GCGCATCCCGGCGCATCCCGCCGCGCTGGCGCTGCTGCGCGCGTTCGGCGGGCCGCTGGCGGCGCCCTCGGCCAATATTTCCGGCCATGTCAGCCCGGTAACGGCGGCGCATGTGGCGCAGGATCTCGCCGGTCGCGTCGATCTCATTCTCGACGGCGGGCGCGCGCAAGCGGGACTCGAGTCCACGATCATATCGTTCCTCGGCGGGACGCCCGCGCTGCTGCGTCCGGGCGCCATAGCGCGCGAGGAGATCGAGGCGGTTCTGGGGGCAAGGCTCGGCGAGGCGCGAGGCGATGTCGTCGCGCCGGGCATGACATCGGCGCATTACGCGCCGCGCGCCCGTCTGCGGCTCGACGCGCGGGGGCTGGAGCCGGGCGAGGCGGGGCTGGACTTTGGCGGGACGTTTCGCGGCGACGGGTTGGTGCTCGATCTGTCGCCGGGCGGCGATCTGATCGAGGCGGCGGCCAATCTTTTCGCTTATCTGCGCGAACTTGACGCGCGCGGCGCGGACCGCGTCGCCGTCGCGCCGATCCCTTCGCACGGCCTTGGCGAGGCGATCCGCGACCGCCTGCGCCGCGCCGCGAGCCGAGAGGCGCTGGGGCCCAAAATGCGAGCCTGAAGGCTCGCGGTCCTCAAAGCCGCGTCTTGGACCGCGAGCCTTCGGGCTCGCTTTTGAAAGCTTTCAATTTGAGCAACGCAAACCATTACGCCTCCGCCTCCACCCGGAACGCCGCCGCGAACAGCGCCTTGGTGTAATCGTCGGTTGGCGCGTCGAAAATTCGCGCCGCCGGCCCCGCTTCGACGACCTTGCCGTAGCGCATCACGATCACATGCGCCGCCAGCGCCTTCACGACCTTCAGATCATGGCTGATGAACACATAGGCGAGCTGGCGCCGCGCCTGCAAATCGCGCAGCAGGTCGACAATCTGCGCCTGCACGGACATGTCGAGCGCCGAGGTCGGCTCGTCCAGCACGATGAGCTTCGGCGCCAGCACGATGGCGCGGGCGATCGAAATGCGCTGGCGCTGGCCGCCGGAAAATTCATGTGGGTAGCGATCCATCGTCGCCGGATCGAGGCCAGTCTCCTTCAGCGCGCCGGCGACGATCTCGCGCCGCTCGCCCAGCGACAGGCCGGGTCGATGGATGGACAACCCTTCCGCGACGATCTCGGCCACCGACATGCGCGGCGACAGCGAGCCGAACGGGTCTTGAAACACCACCTGCATATCGCGGCGCAGCGGCCGCATCTCCTTCGCGGTCTTGTCGTCGATGCGCTGGCCCATGTAGACGATCGGTCCCTTTGAACGGATCAACCGCAACAGCGCGAGACCCAGCGTCGTCTTGCCTGAACCCGACTCGCCGACGACGCCGACCGTCTCGCCCTCGCGCAGCGTCAGCGAGACGCCGTCGACCGCCTTCACATGGTCGACCACGCGGCGCAGAAAGCCGCGCCGGATTGGAAACCACACGCGCAATTGTTCCGTCGAGAGAATGATCGGCGCGTCGCCCCGCGCCGGATTGGCCGCGCCCGAGGGCTCCGCCGCGAGCAGAGCCTGCGTATAAGGATGCTTGGGCGCTGCGAACAGGCTTTGCACCGGGCCGGCTTCGACGATCCTGCCGTTTTGCATCACGCAAACATCGTCGGCGATGCGCCGCACGAGGCCGAGGTCATGCGTGATGAACAGCATCGCCATGCCGTAGGTCTTGCGCAGGCGGTCCAGCAGAGCGAGGATTTGCGCCTGCACCGTCACGTCGAGCGCCGTGGTGGGCTCGTCGGCGATGAGCAGGTCCGGCTTGTTGGCGAGCGCCATGGCGATCATCACGCGCTGACGCTGTCCGCCCGAAAGCTGGTGGGGAAAGGCGTCTAGCCGCTGGCTCGGATTGGGAATGCCGACTTCGCCCAAGAGTTCGATCGTGCGGGCGCGCCGCGCCTCGCGCGAGCGCATGCCGTGCAATTCCAAAATCTCGCCGATCTGCTTTTCGATGGGGTGCAGCGGATTGAGCGAGGTCATCGGCTCCTGGAACACCATCGTGATCCGCGCGCCGCGTATGCTCCGCAGCGCCGCGTCGTCCATCTTCAGCACATCGTCGCCGGCGAAATTTATGCTTCCCGAGGGGTGATGCGCCGATGGCGGCAGCAGCCGCGCGATCGACAGCGCGGTGATGGATTTGCCGGAGCCGGACTCGCCGACCAGCGCCAGCGTCTTGCCCTTTTCGAGCGACAGCGAGACACGGTCGACCGCCAGCGTCTCCTTGCCTCCCTGCGTGAAGGAGATGGAGAGATCGCGAATGTCGAGCAGGGGAGCGTTGGTCATGCGAGGGCGTCGATGTCCGTAATTGTGGAGGCGTCGAGGTTCAAGCGGATCAAATCATGTGGCATGCGAAGGCGCGTCTCCGTGGTCAGGAAAACCTTGCAGTTGTGAAGACGCGCGGTCGCTATGTGGATAGCGTCGGGCAACTTCGTGCCGGGATTGATTGCTCGTTGACGCGCGGCTTCGAGCAGAGTGTTCCTGTCTATGGGGCAGGATTGATATCCTTTGGGCGAGCTAAGCAATTCGGAATAAGCGTCAATGAGTTCTTGGTCGGCGGTTTGAAGCGGCTTGACCAAAAGCTCGGCGACAACCAGGTCGCTGATTACCGCAGCCACTACGCCATTTTTCACGATTTCGAAGACCGCACGAGCGATATCGGGCATATCCCCCAGCTTCTCAAAGCCTTCGATGAACACATTGGTGTCGATATAGACTTTTATCGTCATCGCTCCCGATGACTCCACTCGTCTCTCAAAGATCGGACGTAGTCATTGACTTCGTCGACCGTTTTAAAATTTTCACGACGAATATGTTTGTGTTTTGAAAACCAATCATCGCTGCTTGCCGGGCTGGCGGCGTTATCCGGGACGCCGTCTTCCGCCTCGATCGTGAGCGTGACCTCTTTGGCGTCGCCGACCGCTTCGCGCAAATCATCGGGAAGGCGCGACACAGGATAGTGCTCGAGCACGATTTTATTCACGGCGTGTCCCTCTTAAAGACCCCAAAATCATACCACTCCCTCACCTAAAAGTCTTCCTCGGATCAAACGCATCGCGCACCGCTTCGCCGATGAAGATAAGCAGAGACAGCATCAATGCGATGATGGCGAAGCCGGTCAATCCAAGCCAGGGCGCCTGCAAATTGGATTTGCCCTGCAACAGCAATTCGCCCAGCGACGGCGACCCCGGCGGCAGGCCGAAGCCGAGGAAATCCAGCGAGGTTAGCGTCGTGATCGAGGAGTTGAGAATGAACGGCAAGAAGGTCAACGTCGCGACCGTGGCGTTGGGCAGGAGATGGCGCAGGATGATCTTGGCGTCGGAGAGACCGAGCGCCCGCGCGGCGTTCACATATTCGAAATTGCGCGCGCGCAGGAATTCCGCGCGCACCACATGCACCAGCGACACCCATGAGAACAGCAGCAAAATCCCCAGCAGGATGAAGAAGCCCGGCGTCAGAAACGACGAGATGATAATGAGCAGATAAAGCTGCGGCAGCGACGACCAGATCTCGATGACGCGCTGGAAAACGAGATCGACCCTGCCGCCGAAATAGCCCTGAATGGCCCCCGCCGCGACGCCGACCGCCGAGGACACGGTCGCCAGGATAAGTCCAAACAGCACGGAAAGTCGAAAACCATATAGCAGGCGCGCCACGACGTCGCGGCCTTGGTCGTCGGTGCCGAGCCAGTTCCATTCGATGTCGGCGCATCCGCGATTGGGTTCGCCCGGCGCGATTTTCTTCGCCGCCGCGGCCTCGCATTGTTGCTTGCTGAGCAGCCAAGTCGGCGGCGAAGGCGCGGGCGTCGGCAAGTCGAGATTATGCGTGTCGTAGGAATAGCGGATCGGCGGCCACAGCATCCAGCCATGCGCGTCGATCTCCTTGGCGATGGTCGGATCGCGGTAGTCGGTGCGCGCGAGAAACCCGCCGAATTTTTCTTCCGGATAAGTGACGAAGGCGGGAGCGAGCAGTTCACCCTTGTAATAGGCGAGGATAGGCCGATCGTTGGCGATAAATTCGGAGCCGAGCGACATCAGAAACATCGCCAGAAACAGCCAGAACGCCCAGAGGCCGCGCCGGTTGGCCTTGAAATTGTCGAGCCGGCGCCGGTCGAGCGGCGTGAGCCGTAGGATGCCGGAAAGCAGGATTTTCGGGGCCTTGGCGATTGTGTTGTCCATCGCCTACACCTCGCGCGTTTCGAAATCGATGCGCGGATCGATCCAGGTGTAAGTGAGGTCCGAGATGAGATTAACGACAAGTCCGAGCAGCGCGAAAATATAAAGATTGGCGAACACCACGGGGTAGTCGCGGTTGACGATGGATTCGAACGAGAGATAACCAAGGCCATCGAGCGAGAAAATCGTTTCGATCAACACCGAGCCGGTCAGGAATGCGTGGACGAACGCGCCGGGAAAGCCGGCGACGACGATCAGCATCGCGTTGCGGAACACATGGCCGTAAAGCACGCGGTGTTCGGTGAGGCCCTTCATGCGCGCCGTCTGCACATATTGCTTGCGTATCTCGTCGAGGAAGGAATTCTTGGTCAGAAATGTCTGCGTGGCGAAGGCGCCGAGCGTCATGGAAAACACCGGAAGCGCGATGTGCCAGAGATAATCGCCGACCTTTCCGAGCGGCGATAGCTGATCGAAATTATCGGAAGTGAGGCCGCGCAACGGAAAGATTTGCCAAAACGAGCCGCCGGAAAACAGCACGATGAGCAGCATCGCGAAAAGAAAGCTCGGGATCGCATAGCCGACAATTATGACATTGGATGTCCAGGAGTCGAATCGCGTGCCGTCGCGCACCGCCTTGGCGATCCCGAGCGGTATCGAGATCGAATAGGAGATCAGCGTCATCCATAAGCCCAGCGACATCGACACCGGCAGTTTTTCGCCGATCAGCTTCAACACGCTCTCGTCGCGAAAATAACTGCGGCCGAAATCGAACATCGCGTAGTTCTTCACCATCAAAAGAAAACGCTCCCAGGCCGGCTTGTCGAAGCCGAACTGCTTTTCGAGTTCGGCGATGAACTTTGGATCGAGCCCCTGCGCGCCGCGATATTTCGATGATGCGT
>JBAWEN010000037.1:0-3171 GCA_049591215.1 Methylocystis sp.
CGACTTCATCGGCGCCCGCCTCGGCATCCCAGGCCCCAACATTCCGCCCCTCGCAAGCCTCATCCGTCAAGCACCCGCATAAATCCAACGTCGCTCGCCCGGGAATTTGCCCCGGTTACGGCCGCGAGCAGCCCCGCGACCGAATATCGACCGTCGAACAACCGAAACACCGGCAAAATGCCGAGCAGAATGAAAAACAGCGACGGCCAAACTGGATAACTTGGAAAGCCTAAAACCGCGAGCCACAATATGCAAGCAGCCGTGACCGCCGTCGCGAAAAGACGCCCCATCAAACTCGAGGCGATGACGTTAACCAGGCAGGCGATGCCAGCCTTGACCACGAGATCCCATATTCTCTCGACCAGGATTGATGGGCCAAACAATTTGAAAATGGCCGCGAGCGTGAAGAATTGCCCTGGGCCGTAATTGGCGTAAAAATCGCGATGCGGCAGTGCTCCTTGGGCGACGCGCATGGCGCCCGTCAACATTATTCCTTCGTCATAAATGCCTACATCGTGAATTATGTCTATCGCCCCGAGACTGAAAGCAGTACAGAACACGAAAGCTAACGCATAAAATCGACTGCGAGCCGTTTCCTTATTTTTAGCACGGAAAAACTGAATCTTGCGCATATCATGCGTTTCAAGGCTCATTTATTATTTCCTATTTGTTTCATCGCGCTGTCAAGCGACGCGCGCGCTCTGACCGGGAGCCGTCGGGGCGGTGCATTAAGTTCGCCCGTCACCGGTCTTGCTTGCCGGTTAGCCCCTGCTCTCCCATCGTCAAATCGATCTTGTAGTGGTCGGCGAGACGCTGGCGAAAAGCGTCGACGCCATGGGTTCGAATGAACGCCCGCGCTTCCTCGATTTTTGAATCGATCAGCAGAAAATACCAAAGGCCTTGGAAGGTGTGAAACAAGAAGCCCGACTTACCGTCAAGGAAACCAAGTCTGAATACGTATCTGTATAAGAAATAGAGAACGCTGCGCAGATAGAGCGGCGCCTGGGCGAACACGCGGTTGCGCAGAAAACGTTTCCATTGTGACTGTGCATGGGCGCGAACTTCCATCGCCTCGTCAATCGGGAACAAGTGGACTTCGCGATTGACGAAATCGACCATCTGCCGCGTCGCATATCGATTATGCTTGTCAACCCACCAACCAATGTCTCGAAGGTTGTGATCGACGAAATTCCCTTCGAGAGTTATGCTTTCACCTCGCGTCAGAACCGCGTATTCGTCCATCCATCGTTGCTCGATGCACGCTGCTCCGGTACGCCAAAGTCGCAGGAAAATCGCGGGATAATAACCGCCGTGACGAATCCAGCGATCACGAAAAATCACTTTTCGCTTCAATCTTCCGCCCGTGACGTGCTCCGGTAAATTCGGAAGCTTTTCCACGATTTCCGCGGCCAGCGAGGGCTCGAAATATTCGTCGGCGTCAGCCCTTAAGACCCAATCCGTCGCGATCTGGCAATTGTCCAGCGCCCATTGAAATTGGTCCGCTTGATGTTTGAACGCGCGCTGGGTCACCTCGGCGCCGAGGCGATTGGCGATCTCCACGGTTCGATCCGAGGAAAACGAGTCGACGACCACGATCCGTTGAACGAAGGAAGCGACACTGGCGATGCAACGTTCGATGTGAATCTCTTCGTTCAATGTGAGGATAATCACGGTGATCGATAGCTTCTCTCCCGCAGGCGATTGCGCCGAGGCGGCGGGAAAGGGATCGCTATTGAAGGTCGTCAACGCTTGTGATTCCCAACTGGCGCGGGGTCGCTCGTGCGCAGCGATTGCTCTATCGCCAATGTCGTCTCCGTCACCGCGACGATTTCGGCCATCGAAATCGGCGCCGCCGCGCGCTTTCCACGAGTCGCCGCCAGGAACTCTTCGACGAGTTCACGCTGGCCCTTGTTTTGCGCGATCTTTTGAACGCGCGCCTTTCCGCCCGAGGTGATCGTCAGGCGCCGGAAATCGTCGAGTTGAACGACGCGTCCCGCGGCGAAGGCCTCCAGATATTCCTTGGAGACGCCTTGATCGCCGAGCGAAGTGTAGACGATCGTTCCGGTCGAGCCGTCGGCGAAGCGGATGAGAATCGAAACGGCGTCCGCGTGGTCGCGGGCGGTGATTGCTTGGGCCTCGATCGGAAGGCTCCCACAAAGGAACGTCAAGGCGTCCACGAAATGACAAACTTCGCCAACGATGCGTCCGCCGCCTTCGTCACGCTGGATCCAGCTGTCGCCGGGGATCGCGCCAGCATTGATTCGATAGAGCATGACCAGCGGGCCGCTGCGCGGCTCCAGCGCTTTCTTCGCCTCGATCAGCAGCGGCGCGCAACGTCGATTGAATCCGACGGTCAGAATTCCTGCCGCCTCATGCGCGGCCGCGATCACCTCGGCGAGGCCTTCAGCGTTTATCGCCAGAGGCTTTTCACAAAAAACATGTTTGCCGGCCCTTAGCGCCGCGGCCGCGAGGGACGCATGGGTGTCGTGGCGGGTGGCGACGAAAATCGTGTCGGTTTCGGGATCGGCGAGCGCCGCCGCCGGATCCGTGGCTATGACGGCGAAGCCGTTTTTCTCGCCCGCGTGGCCGGCGCTGACTCCGGTGGAGGTCACGACCGTCGTCAGCGCGACTTTGCTCGCCTTCTTCAGCGCCGGCAACAACACGCCCTTGGCGTAATTGCCGAGGCCGATGAAGGCGACTCGATTGCCGTCGCTTTTCGGCGGCGGCGGAGCGAGTCGAATGGATCGTTTGATCGGACCCGTGGGCGCCTCGGGATAAGTCAGCAGAATCGCGAGATGCGGAGCGCCGCTCTCCATTAACTCGTAGGCCTTTTCCGCTTCGGCGATGGCGAAGCGATGCGTCACGAGCCGCTTCGGCGTCACCTTGCCATCGGCGACAAGCGCGAGAAACGCCTCCATATTGCGTTGCTCGGTCCAGCGCACGTAGGGCAAGGGATAATCTTGCCCCCCTTGCTCATATGACGGATCGCCGCGGCCCGGGCCATAAGACATGGACAATTTGAGTTCGAGTTCGCGCTTGTAAAAGGGTTCGCGATCAATCGTCATTCCGACGAGACCGACTACGACGATACGGCCCTTGAGGCGGCTGATTTCCGCCGCGACATTGATGGGTTCGCTCGATTTGGAGGAGGCGGTGAGGATCACCGCGTCG
>JBAWEN010000038.1:0-11462 GCA_049591215.1 Methylocystis sp.
TTCACGAAGTCGAAGCGCGCCGGCGAGCGATGCACCTGCGCGAGATCGAAGGCCTCGATCAATTCGTCGCCCGTGAAAAACTCCTTGTCGCCCTGGCTCCAGCCGAGGCGCGCGAGATAATTGCGCAGCGCCGCCGGCAGATAGCCCATCGCGCGATAGGCGTCGACGCCCAGCGCGCCGTGGCGCTTGGAGAGCTTGGCGCCGTCGGGTCCGTGGATCAGCGGAATATGGGCGAAGGCCGGCGTTTCCCAGCCGAGCGCTTCATAGATGTGCTTTTGCCGCGCGGCGTTGGTGAGATGATCGTCGCCGCGGATGATTTGCGTGACGCCCATGTCGTGATCGTCGACGACGACGGCGAGCATGTAGGTCGGCGCCCCGTCCGAGCGCAGCAGCACGAAATCGTCGATGTCCTTGTTGGGGAACACGACGCGCCCCTGCACGGCGTCGTCGATGATCGTTTCGCCCTCGCGCGGCGCTTTGAGCCGAATCACTGGCGAAACGCCCTCGGGCGCCTCGCCCGGAGAGCGGTCGCGCCAACGTCCGTCATAGCGCGGCGGGCGCCCTTCGGCCTTGGCGGTCTCGCGCATCTCCTCGAGTTCTTTCGCCGAGGCGTAGCAACGATAGGCGGCGCCCCTGGCGAGCAACTCCTCCGCGACCTCGCGATGGCGCGCGGCGCGCGAGAATTGGTGGACGACCTCCTCGTCCCAATCGAGTCCGAGCCATTTGAGCCCGTCAAGGATCGCGGTAATCGCCGCCTCTGTCGAGCGTTCGCGGTCGGTGTCCTCGATGCGCAGCCTGATTTTGCCGCCGCGCTTGCGCGTATAGAGCCAGTTGAACAGCGCGGTGCGCGCGCCGCCGATATGCAGAAAGCCCGTGGGCGAAGGGGCGAAACGTGTGACGACCTGTTGCGACATTATTGAGCCAACCGAGAAGGGAGCACGAAAACCGCCGGGCGAGAGACGAGTCGCGCCGGACCGCGGGTGTAGCATGGGCCGCGCGGGATTTCATCCCGGGCGCCGTCGCGCCGTCCCCGAGGCTCAGCCGTGGGCTAGCGCTTGGCTTAATGCGCCTCGTCCCAGTTTTTCGCGGCGCGCGCGTCGACCTGAAGAGGCACGGACAGCGCGACCGCCGGAAGCGGCGCCTCCGACATGACGCGCTTCGCCACCTCTATCGTCGCCTCCGCCTGATCCGCCGGAGCTTCGAACACCAGTTCGTCGTGCACCTGCAACAGCATTTGCGCGCCCAGGCCCGCCTTGGCGAGCGCCGCGTCCATGCGCGTCATCGCGCGGCGGATGATGTCGGCGGCGGCGCCCTGAATCGGCGCGTTGATCGCCGCGCGTTCGAAAAAGGCGCGCTCCGACGCGTTGGACGAGGCGATCTTCGGGAAGTGGCATTTGCGCCCGAAAATCGTGGTCACCACGCCATGTTCGCGGACGGTCGCGCGCGTCTTGTCCATGTAGTCGCGAATGCCCGGGAAGCGCTCGAAATAGCGCTTGATGTATGCGCCCGCCTCCTCGCGCGAAATGCCGAGCTGGTTGGCGAGGCCGAAAGCCGATATGCCGTAGATGATGCCGAAATTGATCGCCTTGGCGCGGCGCCGCACTTCGGACGGCATGCCCTCCACGGGAACGCCGAACATTTCGCTGGCGGTCATCGCGTGAATGTCGAGCCCCGAGGCGAAGGCCTTTTTGAGCTGCGGAATATCCGCGACATGCGCGAGGAGCCGCAGCTCGATCTGCGAATAATCCGCCGAGATCAACACGCGTCCAGCTTCCGCGACGAAGGCCGCGCGGATCTTGCGCCCCATTTCGTTGCGCACCGGAATATTTTGCAAATTCGGCTCCGAGGAGGAGAGCCGTCCGGTCGTTGTCGCGGCTAGCGCGTAGGATGTGTGGATGCGGTGCGTTTCCGGATTGACGAAGCCGGGCAGGGCGTCGCTGTAGGTCGATTTCAACTTGGAGAGCTGGCGCCATTCGAGAATGAGCGACGCGAAGCCATTGCCGCCTTCGGCCAGTTCGTCGAGCACGCTGGCCGAGGTCGACCAAGCGCCGGTCGCGGTTTTCTTGGCGCCGGGAAGTCCCATCTTGCCGAACAGAATATCGCCGAGCTGCTTGGGCGATCCCAGATTGAAGCGCTCGCCGGCGGCCGCGTGAATCTCCCCCTCCAGTCGCGCCATCGCCTGCGCGAATTCTCCGGAGAGACGCGAAAGAATCGTCCGATCGATGGCGACCCCGCGCCGCTCCATCGCGGCGAGCGTCGCGACCATGGGACGCTCCAGCGTCTCATAAACGTTTGTCATGCGCTCGGCGACGAGGCGCGGCTTCAACACGCGCCACAGCCGTAAACAAACGTCCGCGTCCTCGGCGGCGTATTCGGTCGCCTTGTCCAGCGCGACGCGCGCGAAACCGATGAAATTGCGCCCCGTGCCGGCGACCTCGCCAAAGGTGATGTTCTTGTGCCCGAGGTGTTTTAACGCGAGTTCGTCGAGGCCGTGATTGTTGCGGCCAGTGTCGAGCGCGTAAGAGATCAGCATCGTGTCTTCGAGCGGCGCGACATTGACGCCATGACGCGACAGCACTTGAAGATCGTATTTCATATTATGCGCGATCTTCAGCGTCGCCGCGTCTTCGAGCAGCGGCTTTAGACGTTCGATCGCCTCCGCCAGCGGAATTTGGCCCGGCGCTAGGCCGGCGCCGCCAAAGAGGTCTTGCGCGCCCGGCGCCAGGTGAGCAAGCGGGATGTAGCAGGCGCGATCCGGCTCCAACGCCAGCGACACGCCCACGAGGTCGCAACTCATCGCATCTAGCGAGGTCGTCTCGGTGTCCAGCGCCACGACGCCGGCCGCGAAGGCGTCGGCGATCCACCGGTCGAGCCGCTCGAGCGACTGGATCGTCTCATATTTGCTTCGGTCGACGGGGGTCGCGAGCGCTTGCTTCGCGTGCGCCTCGACGAGCATCGCAGGCGTTTGCGCCGTCTCGTTTTGAGTCTGGGGCGAGGAGGGGGAGGGCGCTTCGGTGGTGCGTTCGGTCGTTTCGCCGTTACGCCCGCGCCATCCGCCTAGCCCGACAAATTCGGGGTCGGCCTGGATTTGGCCGAGGTCGACATCGTAAAGCTCCGCGACCCGCCTTGTGATGGTCGTGAACTCCATCGCCTGCAAAAAAGCGATCAGCTTCTTGGCGTCGGGCTCATGCAGCGCAAGATCTTCAAGCGGAGTCTCGACGGCTACGTCGCGCACCAGTTCGACCAGCTTTTTCGAGATGAGAATCAATTCGATGCTTTGCGGATCGGTCAGCGCCTCGCGGCGCTTCGGCTGCTTGATCTCTCCGGCGCGCGCCAGCAGCGTGTCGAGATCGCCGTATTCGTTGATGAGTTGGGCGGCGGTCTTGACGCCGACGCCCTTGGCGCCCGGCACATTGTCCGTGCTGTCGCCGGCCAGCGCCTGAACATCGACGACTTTTGACGGCGGCACGCCGAAATAGTCGACGACCTCCTGCTCGCCGATAAACCTCTCGGCCCGGGCGCCGAATTTGCCCTGTTCGCCCGAGGCGGGGTCGTACATCGCGACGCCTTCGCCGATCAGCTGCATCAGATCCTTGTCGGCGGAGATGATCAGCACGTCGGCGCCCTTTTCCCTCGCCTGCCGGGCGTAGGTGGCGATCAGATCGTCGGCTTCATAGCGGTCCTGCTCGATCGGCGTCAGGCCAAAGGCGCGCACGGCCGCGCGCATCAGAGGAAATTGCGGCACGAGGTCGTCCGGCGGGTCGGGGCGGTGAGCCTTGTAGTCGGGGTAAAGCTCCTTGCGGAAAGAATTTTCGGACTTGTCGAAAATGATGGCGAGATGAGTCGGCCTCATGCCCGCCGCCCCGTCCCGCACGAATTGCAGGAGCTTGACGCAAAACAGCCGCACCGCCCCGGTGGGGAGCCGGTCGGAGCGATAATTATATTTCGCGTCCTGCCTAATTGATTGAAAATAGGCGCGAAACACGAAGGACGAGCCGTCGACGAGAAAGACGTGGCTTCCAGGGCCGAGAGTGTTTTGGGCAGAGGTCATGCTTTGCCTTTTAGCAGGATGGCGCCGGTTCCGCGAACGGGCCGGGCGCGGCAATTCGAAACTTCGGGATGGGGCTCGCGATTTTGAGACAAACGAGAATCGGACGCGAGGCAAACACCTCAAAGTGTCACGATAAAATGATACCGAAATTGCGCGCGCATATCCCCGGCAGCGTGAGCGCAACGCAGCAAGTCATTGAAAACGAATGGTCCATTTTTGATTTTCGCATAATTCAAAAAATGCGCTATTCGCCGCATTGCCAACGATTTCAAATCGCGTTACCCTGATGGGGATGCGGCAAGCATTTTGGTGCAGAAAACAACAACAGGGGGAAATAACATGGCTGCCAGCGTTCACAGCTCCGCTGAAATTGGCCGGACTCTTCTTTGGATCGCCGGGATCGTCGCTTTCGTCATCGTCGCCTTGACCTGGGTGCCGGATTGGATTTCGCCGGAAGGCACCAACGGCACGGGCAACCGCGGCGGCATTGAAGGCGCCGGCGTCGGCTCGACCGCCCGCATGATCAAGTAAGCTGATCAATTGAGTTCACGTCCGGGGCTGCGGCCCCGGCGTGACGTTTTTTGCGTTTCGTAGCCATTTTTAATGCGCTTTTCCGGTCGAAAACAAAAGCCTTTAGCGCCCGAGCCCAAATCGACGGCAATTGGACTCCTCTAAGCTCCGGCGAAATTCTCCACCGCTTCGGCGTTTACGGCGCGCCCCAGAACTCGGGCCAAGCCGGGGCTAGCCTCCCGCCCAGTCGCACGGGCGCGATTTTTGTCGCCAGACCCTCCGCTCCAATCTCGACCGCGACCCCGCACAGCGTCGCCTCGCCTTGCGCCGGCTCGAAGCGGGCGCCTGGCGTCTTGCGGGTGAAGCGGCGCAGAGGCTCCTCCTTGTCCATGCCGATGACCGAATCATAATCGCCGGTCATTCCGGCGTCCGAAATATAGCCCGTGCCATGCGTCAGGATTTGACTGTCGGCGGTCGGCACATGCGTATGCGTGCCGACGACGAGCGAGGCGCGCCCGTCGACGAAATGCGCCATGGCCATTTTTTCGCTGGTGGTCTCGGCGTGCATGTCGATCATGATCGCGTCGCTGGCGACGCCGAGAGAACAGGCGCCAAGCTCCCGTTCGATCGCCGCGAAGGGGTCGTCGAGCGCGTCCATGAACACGCGGCCCTGCACATTGATCACGAGAATTTGTTGGCCTCGCGCCGCCGTATAGAGATTCGCTCCGCGCCCCGGCGCGCCCGGCGGGTAGTTCACTGGCCGCAGCAACCGAGGTTGCCGCTCAATGAAAACCAGCGCTTCGCGTTGGTCGAAGGCGTGATTGCCGAGCGTCACGCAATCCGCGCCGGCCTGCAGAAATTCGTCGCAGATGGTCTCGGTGATGCCGAAGCCGCCGGCGGCGTTTTCGCCATTGACGACGACGAAATCCAGCTTCCAGAGCTGGCGTAACCGGGGCAGCCGCGCCAACAGGGCGGCTCGGCCGGCGCGGCCGATCACATCGCCGATGAACAGCAGACGGAGCGGAGCGGGTGTCGAATCGTTCATGGGATCTTTCGTGGCGGAGGTCGCCCAATGCCCTTAACGCGCCACGGGCGCGCGGGCAATTCGCGAACCAGGTCCCGAATCCGCGCTCTCAAGGGGATTGCTCAACCTATCGGCATTCCTTAGGGGATACGGATGCTATAGTGGAAGGTCCAATGTGAGCGCCTCCGTAGATGCCTAACACCGCCGATCTATCCGGCCCCGCCGTTCGCCAATCGCGCGCCGAGACGATTGGCCGCCCCTATGTGCTGTTCGAGGACGGTCGCGACCGCGGTCGCGCGCTGCTGTTCGACGCGCCCAAGGAGATCATCGTCGCCCGTGACGCCAGCGAGGTCGCGCGGGCCTTTGCCCGCATGGAGGCGGCGTCGCGCGCCGGACTGCATCTCGCGGGCTATGCGAGCTACGAACTGGGCTACGCGCTGGAGCCAAAATTAGCCGCGAGTCCGTCGCCCGAGTCGCGCACCCCGCTGCTGTTGTTCGGCGCCTTCGCCGCGCCCCGCGCCGTCAACCAGGACTTCGGCGCGGTTCTCCCGGAATCGCGGATTTCGCTTCAGCCCGCCTGGACCTCGGAGGAATACGCTCAGAGATTCCAAAAGTGCCGCGACTATATTTTCGCCGGCGACGTCTATCAGATCAACCTGACCTTTCCGCTTTACGGGCGCTTCGAGGGGGAGCCTCTCGCGCTTTACCGCGCCCTGCGCAAGCGCCAGCCGGTCGCCTATGGCGGGGTCGTGGCCCTGGGCGGCGAGACGATCGTGTCGCTGTCGCCGGAAGTGTTTTTCGAGGCGTACAGTCTTGCGTCCGCGACGGGCCGCGCCATCCGCGCCCGTCCGATGAAGGGCACGGCGCAGCGCGGCTTCATGCCGCCCGAGGACATGGCGCGGGCGAAATATCTGGTCGAGGACGAGAAATCCCGCGCCGAAAATCTGATGATCGTCGATCTCCTGCGCAACGATCTGTCGCGGCTGGCCGAGGTTGGCTCGGTCAAGGTCACCGACCTCTTCACCGTGCAGACCTATCCGACGCTGCACCAGATGACTTCGGGCATAGAGGCGAAACTGCGCGAAAACGTGACGCTCGCCGAATTGTTTTCGGGGCTGTTCCCCTGCGGCTCGGTGACCGGCGCGCCGAAAATCCGCGCGATGGAGATTATCCGCGATCTCGAATGCGCCGCGCGCGGCGTCTATTGCGGCTCGCTCGGGGTGATTTCACCGGACGGCGACATGCGCTTCAACGTGGCGATCCGCACCCTGACGATTTTCCCCGATCATGAGCTGGTCTGCAACGTCGGCTCCGCCATCGTCGCGGATTCGACGGCGCGCGAAGAGTATGAGGAATGTCTGATCAAGGCGCGATTCCTGACCGGCGCGTGAGCGGTTTCGGACTGATCGAAACGCTGCTCTGGACGACGGACGAGGGGTTTTTTCTTCTCGCTGAACATTTGGAGCGCTTGCGCCATTCGTCGGCGCAACTGGGTTTCCGTTATGACGAATCACGCGTCGTCGAAGCTCTTACGCGAGCGGCGCAAAGTTTTCCCGGCGCGGCGGCCGGGCGTTTGCGCGTGAGAATCGTCTTGAGCGGGGATGGCGCGATCGAGTCGAGCGCCGCCCGGATCGAGCCCGTCGCCGAGAACGCGATCTGGACGGTCGTGGTAGCGGAGCGGCGGTTTGACTCGACCGAGCCGCTGCTGCGGCACAAGACCACCCGCCGCGAGATTTACGAAACCGAACTTGCCCGCTCGAACGCCGACGAAGTCCTTTTCCTCAACGAGCGCGAGGAAGTCTGCGAAGGCGCGCGCGCAAACGTGTTCTTGGCGCGGAAAGGGATCTTGCTGACGCCGCCACTGTCCAGCGGCCTGCTGCCGGGCGCCCTGCGCGCGGATCTGTTGCGCGAGGGGCGGGCGCGGGAGGCGGTGCTGCGGCTCGCCGATTTTGAAGGCGCCGAATTTTACATGGGCAATTCGGTGCGCGGATTGGTGCGTGGGGCCTTGCGCGACCGCATTTGAGCGCCGAACCGCATAACGGAGCGCGATCGATACGCTTGGTTTATTTTTGTGAAGTTAAGCGTTCCAGTCTTTTCTCGTCGGCGCTCTGCAAGTTTGCGAGCCCGCCGCATTCTTTTGGATCACCGTTGTTTTCCTTGAGGCAAATCTGGTAGGCGCTGACGGATTGAAGCAGCGCTTCGCGCGCATAGTCCACGTCTTCCGGGCGACCGCCGCTTGACGCGCAGCCAGCCAAAACAGCCAGCGCAATGAATAACGAGAGGTGGCGCATGAGAGACTCAACGGGCGGGACGAGCCGAATTGACGATATAAGAGAATAGCTTGAAGAAATAATTACCAACGGGCGCGCCGGTGAGGGTGAGGCGACGCCAATTATCTCTTCGACCGCCTTCGGCTTTCAGCCGGGTCGCTTAGGCCGGACAGCTCGTTCTGCCCTTCATCATGGATTCAAGCGCCGCGACGCCGGTCAAGCAATTTCAGGTTGGGTTCTTAGGCATTCCTCTGCGAAAACGCGGGCGACGTGTTCAGCAACTTCCCCTCTGAACATCCGCTTAAGCTTTGTCCTCCGGCGATGGCTAGGTTTGAGTTCGGAGAGGGGCGTTACTTCATGATTGACGGAAATTAAGTAAATATTATTGACGGCTTGCTCAGCGTGATAAGTTCCCCAGAAGGCGTCATAATTGAAGAAACTGTCTTCATTTGCGCCGACTGTCACCTGACCTTTGCTGTCAACGCCACCAACATAAGTGATATCAAGCACTTTAGCTAACTCGATAGACGCATCGACCAGTAAATATGGAGGCAATATGTCGTTGCAGAGCTTGGTAGCGCGTTTTATGTCATCGTATCGCCCCCGCGTTCCTTGAATGCGGCCTATCAACAGCGCGTGAGCGGTCGGCGCACCGATTAGATGCCCAGGAACGATTGAAAACCCAATGATGTAAATGCGAATATTATCAATGGAAAATACTAATGAAATATCGCCCTCATAATGATTTTGCTTATCGAACATTAACGATATTTCACACAAAGACATTTCGTTCTCACATCGCCACAGCACAATTTTGCTGGCGGCTATATTTTCGTAAAAGGTTGGTTTGACGCGATTTCCAATGTAATAATAATGAAGTATCAAAATGTCTTGGCGCGCAGCTTTGTCAAAATCTAAGTGGAGGTATGTTCCGAAGAATTTGTTGATTAATTTTGGGTAGCGCTTCGTAAGATCGCGCGTCCCTGGTCGAGTCATAACACTGAGTAACTTAATGTAATTGATCAACTCTGTGATGACAGGACGGTCTATGTTTAGCCCGCCCTTTATGCCGTGCTGTCTCACTCGGCGAATCCCGCGCTCGGCCAAAGTAAATGAAATCGTTGCGAAAGCTGTCGTTGTACGTACGGTAACGCCGATCGTTCGCGCAAAGATGCCGGCCGTCCGTTCAAAGATGCCTACCATTAGTGCAAAGATGCCTACCATTCGTGCAAAGAGGCCACCCGCTTCCTCAAAGAGGCCGACCGTCCGCTCAAAGATGCTGCCTGCTTTATCAAAGACGCCAGCCGTTCGCGCGAAGACGCCGCCCGCTCGCGCCTTTGACGCACTCTTCGATGTGGAGCGATAACCTACGTAAACCATTTTAATACCCCCGGAATTGCCCTGTAACTTAAAATTCTAAGACTTAGCAGCATATCTATGTCGTGATAAATCGGCGTCAACTACGGTATTTTACGTAGTCTGCATTCACAAATTGGCCGTTATTGTTTGGCAAATCTGAAGGTAGACGCGAAGTCACTTGACCGTAGCCGCGTCAATTCTGCGAGCCAGCGCTGCACACGTGCCAGAGCCCATTAGTCGGAGGCTCGGAAAGTATTGCGTTTTCCCGTCAATTCTCATCTCGACGAATGAGGCGGGCCCATCCAGCTACGCCCATGACGCGCGGCAATGGCGCGGCGACGATTTGGGTCGCCGATCCCGCCAAGGCGAAATTCTCGACCACGACGGCGGCAGCAAGGCGATCCGGCATTGGAACGCCTTGGGTCGCGGATGAAATTCCAAACGCGATGAATGTCGTCGCGGCGGCGCGGGGATTGGGGGCGTCGCCTGACGCCCGCCCTCACTCGGCGGCGCGAAATACGCCCGTTTTTTCGGCGCTTCCTGGTACAAACGCGTCGAACGCCGCGAAAAACAGTTCGCGCAACTCGTCGCGCTCCATCATGATTTCGTGGCGCGCGCCGGGGATTGTCACGAGCGTGGCGATATCGAGCCTTTGCGCGAACCGCTCGACCGCCGTTGTCGAGACGAGCGTGTCGCGGCCCGAGGCGATCAGCAGCGTCGGCACGGTCCAGTGGTTCGCATAGTCGCTCTCCGTGAAGCGGCGCATCTGCCGGAAGGCGGCGTTCGTCCAGCCGATGGTGGGGTCGCCAAGTCCCAGCCGCGGCGCTTGAGCCAGCACAGCCGCGTTGCGGGCGAGCCGCGCGGGATCGGAGGTGAGTATGTTGCCGTCGAAGTTCAGCTCGACCAGCGAGGCCTCGTGCCCGCCGGGAACGAACATCGCGCCGAGTCCCAGCATGTCCAGCGCGTCGGCGAGAAGCCTGGCGCCGCGCGGAAAGCGCAAGCCGTGAATGTCGATCATCGGCGCGGTGACGACCAGCCGCGCGAAATGGCCGCCGCCGCCATGGGCGTATTCTAGCAAGATCGCGCCGCCCATCGAATGGGCCAGCGCGAACCAGGGCTTCTGGCAAGCGAGCCGGGTCATTTCGGCCAGAAAAACCGATAGATCGCGTTGATACTGGGCGAAGTCGTCGACATGGCCCTTGCGCGGATTGGCGAGTTCGCGCTCCGAACCGCCTTGGCCGCGCCAGTCCAACGTGACGACCTCGAATCCGCGCGCCAGCAGGTCGTCGATGGTCTCGAAATATTTTTCGATGAATTCGGCGCGTCCCTGAAATAGCGCGACCGTCGCGCGCGGCGCGCCGGGCGGCGAAAAGCGCGCCATGCGCAACGACACATTGTCCACGGCGTCGAGTGCGTAAACCCGCGCGCCGGGCGGAATGGGATTTCGCGGCGTGGCTACGAGGTCGAGCATCGGGAGTTTCTTCGCTTGCGGAAGGCGAGCGGCGCGGGTTCGGCCGCCGCCCGTTCGATCTTCACCATAGTCCAACCGCGCGGTCGGTAAAGACGCCAAATCGCCTCTTGAAGTTCAAAATGGCGTTTCCCACATCCGTTTCAGCGCGGGCCACAACGGACGCGCTTGGAGCCGGCTCCGCTAACGAAAAAGCGAAGCCGCGAGATATGTCTAACCTCATGTCGCTCAAATGGAGGATGTGCAATGCGTGCTTTCGATCTTTCTCCCCTGTTTCGTCAGACCGTCGGCTTCGATCGTCTGATCAATAATTTGGCGCAGAGCGGCGGCTTGGAGCCCGCTCCGAATTACCCGCCTTACAATATCGAGCGCACCGGGGAGCACGCCTATCGGGTGACGCTCGCGGTCGCGGGTTTCGCGCGCGAGGATCTCTCGATCGAAACGCGCGAGAACGCGCTGACGATTCGCGGCGCGCAGCAGCCGGTTCAGGAGGAGCCCGGTCGCGAATTCCTGCATCAGGGAATCGCGGCGCGAGCTTTCGAGCGCCGGTTCCAGCTCGCCGATCATGTCGTCGTGACGGGCGCCGCGCTCGAAAACGGTTTGCTGCATGTCGACCTCGTGCGCGAGATCCCGGAGGCGCAGAAGCCGCGTCGCATCGACATCGGCGCTCCGGCTTCGGCGGCCGTGAAGACCGTCGACGCCAAGGTCGTGGAAGCCCGGGCCGCGTAAGCGGTGACGAGGGTGGTCGATTTGGAGGCGTCCGTCGGGGCGCCTCTTTTT
>JBAWEN010000039.1:0-5202 GCA_049591215.1 Methylocystis sp.
AAGTTCCAACCCAGTCGCGGCGACCCTCATCCGACCCTTGCTAACGCAAGGGCCACCTTCTCCCACAAGTGGGAGAAGGTGGGACGCCGTCTGATTCAACTTCGATAATCTAAATTATAAGGCGCTCCCTTCTCCCGCTCGTGGGAGAAGGTGGCCCGGCGTAGCCGGGTCGGATGAGGGGCCTTGCGACCGGGCTGCGACTTCCGTCGCCGCTGTCGCCGGAGTCGCCCCGGTCCACGGGCGGATGCGGCGGGCGCGGGTCAGGGCAGCCGAAAAATCCGGCAGGGCTCGCCGGCCTTGGCCGGGGGCGCGTCGACCTCGCGGATCAGCAGCGCTTGCGCGCCGGCCAATTCGCTCAGCAGCGAGGAGTCCTGCAGCGGCAGCGGCGTGGCGATGAGCCGTCCCTGGGCGTCACTCGACAGCCTCGCGCGCTGATAATCGCGGCGGCCCCTATTGGCGGGCATGTCGACGCCGAACAGCGCGCCCTCGGTCTTGTCCTCGCCAGCCGCCCGATCGCCCTGCAGCGCGCGCAGCAGCGGGGCCAGGAACACCAGCGCGCAAACATAGGACGCGACGGGATTGCCGGGAAGGCCGAGCACGAACGCCTCGTCCAGCCGTCCGAAGATCAGCGGCTTGCCCGGACGCATGGCGATGCGCCAAAAGCCCGGCGTCATGCCCTCCCCGGCCAGCGCCGGGCGCAGCAAATCATGATCGCCGACCGAAGCGCCCCCGAGCGTCACCAGCACGTCGGCGCGGGCCTCGCGGGCCCGCGCGATCCCGCGTTTGAGATCGGCGAGGTCGTCCCGGCAGATGCCGAGATGGATCGGCTCGCCGCCAGCCTGTTCGACGAGGCCGCCTGCCGCGAGATCGTTGCAACTGACGATCCGGTCGGGACCAGCGCCCTGCCCTGGCTCGACCAGTTCGTCACCGCTGGCCATGATCGCGACGCGAGGACGGCGCGCGACGGAAAGCTCGGCGTGATCGGCGGCGGCGGCGAGCGCGATTTGCGCCGGCCCGAGCCGCGTCCCCGCCCGCAGCGCCATCGACCCAAACGAAAAATCGACCCCTTTCGCGCGGATGTGACGGCCCCGCGCGGGGTTGACGCTGGCGTGGATCAACCCGTTCTCGACGATCGCGTCTTCCTGCAACAAGATCGTATCCGCGCCGGCCGGCACCCGCGCGCCAGTGAAGATGCGGACGCACTCCCCGGGCTTGAGCGCGCCCTCGAAGACGTGGCCGGCGGCGCTCTCTCCAACGAGCCGTAAACGTGCCCGCGGCGCCTGGAAATCGGCGTGGCGGACGGCGTAGCCGTCCATCGCGGAAACGTCGATGGGAGGCTGCGTGCGCCGCGCTATAAGGTCTTCCGCCAGCGTGCGGCCAAGCGCGCGGGCCAGCGGAACAGTCTCGGGCTCGCCGAGCGGGCGGGCGTGCTCCAACACGCGGGCCAGCGCCTCGTCGACGCCGAGCGGCTTTTGTTCGGCCATGGCTTATTCTTTCTCGCGGCTCCAGGGACCGCTTTTGCCCCCACGCTTTTCGACCAGCTCGACGCCCTCGATGCGCATGGCGCGGTCGACGGCCTTCAGCATGTCGTAGATCGTCAGGCAGGCGACGGCGACGGCGGTGAGCGCCTCCATCTCGACGCCGGTCTTGCCGGTCACGCTCGTCTCGGCCGCGACCAGCACGCCGGGAAGCGTCTCGTCCGGCGTGATCTCGACCCCGACCTTCGAGAGGCCAATCGGATGACACAGCGGGATCAGCTCATGGGTCTTCTTCGCGGCCATGATCCCGGCGATGCGCGCGACGCCGAACACATCGCCCTTCTTGGCCTCCCCGGCCAGCGCGAGAGCCAGCGTCTCCCGCGCCATCACGACGCGGCCTCGGGCGACGGCCACGCGCGCCGTGTCGGCCTTCGCCGAAACGTCGACCATATGCGCCTCGCCCCGCGGGCCGATATGCGTCAGTCCGGCCATTTAAGCCCGCGCGTGGGCGGGCGCGCCGACGTGCGCTCCGTGTAGCAGTTCGCGCGTCGCGGCCTCGACATCCGGCTTGCGCATCAGGCTCTCGCCGACGAGGAACGCGAAGACGCCAGATTTTTCGAGGCGCAGGCAGTCGTCATGCGTCGTTATGCCGCTCTCGGAGACGAGGATCTTATCCTTCGGGACATGTTCGGCCAGCCGCTCGCTGGTTTCGAGCGAAACCTTGAAATCATGTAGATTTCGGTTGTTGACCCCAATCAGCCGCGTCTCCAGCCCAAGCGCGCGATCGAGCTCGCGCTCGTCATGCACCTCGACCAGCACGTCCATGCGCAGATCGTGGGCGGTGGTGTTGAGCGCCTTGGCCTCGGAATCGGTCACGGCGGCCATGATGATCAGCACGCAGTCCGCGCCATGGGCCCGGGCCTCGAACACCTGATAGGGATCGTAGAGGAAATCCTTACGCAGCGCGGGCAGATGCGTGGCCTTGCGGGCGCACTCCAGAGACTCCAGGCTGCCCTGAAACGACGGGCCGTCCGTGAGCACGGAGAGACACGCCGCCCCGGCGGTCTCATAGGCGCGGGCGAGCATTGGCGGGTCGAAGTCGGCGCGGATCACGCCCTTGGACGGGCTCGCCTTTTTGATCTCGGCGATCAGCGCGATACGGCCTTCTCCAAGCTTCTGCTCGATGGCGTGGACGAAGCCGCGCGGCGGATCATGATCGCGCGCCTTGCGCTCCAGGGCGGACAGCGGCATTCGCACTTTCGCCTCGGCGATCTCGGTGCGTTTGTAGGATTCGATTTTGTGCAGAATGTCGATCATTTTCTCAGCCGTTACAAAGCCGCGACGCGATGCGCGCGCCCTCCGCCCTTGATGCTTTTAATGCTAGCATAAAATCCGCGCCGTGTGAGGGAATCACGCGGCGCGGCGCGCGGGGGCGCTTTAGGGCGCGGACGCCGGCAGGAATTTGAACGGCGCCGCGTCCTTGAACTGCTCCGCCGCTTCGCCCGAGAACACCTCGCCATTCTGGATCGTGAGTTTCCTGACCGGCGCGCCGGGTTTGAGATTCAGCTTGGCGAGCGAGACCCAAAATGTGTTCGGCCGCGTGGCTGAGTCGAAGTAATAGACGAGATTCTTCTGATCCGCCGCGACGCGCCAGATGGTCGAGGCGATATTGGGTTCATCGGACACCGAAATCCCGAGCGGCACGCTGACCGCGCGCTGCACGCTCAACACGCTGGCCACCGCCTGATAGGCGAAGGACTGCTCCGGCACGCCCTTGATGAAGTTTGGGTCGATCTTCTTGGGAATGGCGCCCAGCAGGAAGGCGGCGCGGGCGAAGCGGTCGGCGGCGCGACTGGTCCCCGGCAGGAAAGCGAGGCCGCCGACGCTCCGCCAATATTCGTCGATGGCGAGTTGCTGGTCGTAAGTCGGCGAATTGGTCATCACCTTATATTGCTTGCCGTGGTGAATGATCTGCTTTCCCTTGACATATTCGAATATGGCCGAATCTCCGGAGGCGTCGGAAATCGACAAATGAAGCGCGGCGGGAACGCCATTCGGCAATGTGGGCGCGATCAGATTGAAGGGTTCCTTGGCGAGCGCCGTGACCGCTTCGTCGACCGTCGCGTAATTGTCGAGCGCATATTGCGTCCAGGCGGCGATCGAAAGCACCGGGCGCTTGCCGTCAGGCTTGGGATATTCCGATTCCGCGAGATAGAGCAGATTGGCCGCCAGTCCTTTTTCGTTGAGGCCGTCCGCCGTCCCGACTTCGTAGCCGGAAACGATCACGCTGCCATATTTGGAAACCCAGCGAACCGAGCGCGCGCCGGCGGCGCCGTCACGTTTGAGCCCGGCCGGAAACACCCAAAGATTGGAGGACATGTCCTCTTTCCAATCCATGTTGCGCCCGGTGATGACCGTATCGTCGGCGCCCACGAAAAGGGTCCGCGTGCATCCAAGCGCGATCCCACCCGCGCCGACCGCGCAAAGAACAGCCGAAAGGCAAAGACCCGTTAGCCGCATTGAAAGTTTTTGCATTGCCAAGCTCCCCGCTCGAGCGACTCAAAACCTTGCGATAAATACGCACAGGCTCATGAATTGCGTAAATTCCGACGTTATTGAAATCGCCGTCCGCCGCCGCGATAGTGCTCCGATCGCGGGTTTCTTTGCAAGCGGTCGGGCTGGGCAGCGTTAATTCGCCGACGCGTCGCCCGATTGGCTTTTATTTATTCGAAACCCGCGTCAAAAGCTCCAGTTTCTCTCGCGCGGCGCCGCTGTCCAGCACCGCCGCCGCCTGCGCCGCGCCGTCGCGCAAATCCCGCGCCTTCCCGGCGACAACCAATGCAATCGCGGCGTTGAGCACCGCGATATCGCGATAGGCGTTGCGCGCGCCGTCGAGAATTTCGCGCAACGCGCGAGCATTGTGGGCGGGGTCGCCGCCAGTCAGCTCCCGCGGCGCGGCCAACGGCAGGCCGGCGTCGCCGGGGTGAATCTCGAAGGAGCGCAGCGCGCCGCGCTCCAGCGCGACGACAAGAGTTTTACCGGTTATCGTGGCCTCGTCGAGGCCATCGCTCCCATGCAACAGCCACGCGCGCTCCGAGCCAAGCTCGCGCAGAGCCAGCGCCATCGGCTCCAGCCATTCGGGCGCATAGACCCCTAGCACCTGGCGCTTGACTCCGGCGGGATTGCACAACGGTCCGAGCAGATTGAAAATCGTGCGCAGCCCCAGTTCGGAGCGCACCGGCGCGGCGTGACGGAGCGCCGGGTGATATGTCGGCGCGGCCATGAAGCATATTCCGGCCTCGCGCAGACAGGCGCCGGCGGACGCGGCGTCGATCCCGACCTTGACGCCCAGTTCGGCCAACACATCCGTGGCGCCCGAGCGCGAGGAGGCGGCCTTGCCGCCATGTTTGGCGACGGGAACGCCCGCCGCCGCGGCGATAATCGCCGCCAATGTGGAAATATTATAGGTGTTGGCGCCGTCGCCGCCGGTGCCCACGATGTCGATGGAGCCCTCCGGAGCCTCGACCCGGATCATGGCGGCGCGCATCGCCCGAGCCGCGCCGATCAACTCCTCGGGAGTTTCGCCGCGCTGGCGCAACGCCATCAGAAAGGCGCCGAGTTGCGCCGGCGTCGCCGCGCCCTCCAGAATCAACGAAAAAACCTCCCCCGCCCGCTCGCGCGACAGACGTTGGCCTTCGGCCAACGCGGCGAGAACGGGTTTGAA
>JBAWEN010000040.1:0-3457 GCA_049591215.1 Methylocystis sp.
CGAAAATAGTCATAGAGGATCATTGCTCGCCTCCTCGGACCAACGCTCGCCCGAAAATATTGCGCTCAGCGCAATAAATAGGGCTCGAACGGCGCGCGGCGCGCCATATGTTTCACACTATTAGAAGGTGGGGCGCAAAAGGAGGATTGCCTCATGGTGCAGTTAAGGGGCGAGGCCCAGCCGGCAATCATTTCGGACGAAAACCCGATGGGCACGGATGGATTCGAATTTGTCGAATTCGCCCATCCCGACCCTGGAAAGCTCGGCGCGTTGTTCGAGTTGATGGGTTTCTCGGCCGTGTCTCGCCACCGCTCGAAAAATGTCACGCTCTATCGCCAGGGCGATGTGAATTATGTGCTCAACGCCGAGCCCGACAGTTTCGCCGCCGACTTCGCCAAGCGCCACGGGCCTTCCGCCTGCGCCATGGGATTTCGCGTGGCCGACGCGGCGGACGCCTTTCGGCGCGCGCTCGCCAAGGGCGCCAAGCCCGTTCCGACACATATCGGCCCGATGGAGCTCAACATTCCCGCGATCGAGGGAGTTGGCGGCGCGCTGATCTATCTCGTCGATCGCTATGGCGACAAGGGGTCGATCTGGGACGTCGATTTTCGTTGGACGGGCGAACGCGACCCCAAGCCTGAGGGCGCCGGACTGACCGTGATCGACCATCTCACTCATAATGTTAACCGCGGGCGCATGGACGCCGTGGCGGACTGGTATCAATGGATTTTCAACTTCCACCAAATTCGCTACTTCGATATCGAGGGCAGGTTCACCGGACTGCATTCACGGGCCATGACGAGCCCCTGCGACAAGATTCGCATCCCGATCAACGAAAGCGCCGACGAGAACAGTCAGATCGAGGAATTTCTTCATGCCTACCACGGCGAAGGGATTCAGCACATCGCCTGCGCATGTCGCGACATCTACGCGACCGTGGCGAAGCTGCGGGAAGACGGACTGGAGTTCATGCCGAAGCCGACGGACTCTTACTACGCCAAGATCGACCAACGCATCCCCGGGCATGGTGAATCCGTCGAGCGCTTGCGTGAACTTGGCATTCTAATCGACGGCGCCGCTGGGTGCGCGAACGAACCAGCAAGGGCGCTGTTGCAAATTTTTTCCAAGAATTTGCTTGGCCCAATCTTCTTCGAATTCATTCAGAGAAAGGGCGACGAAGGCTTTGGCGAAGGCAATTTTCGCGCTCTGTTCGAAACGATTGAAGAGGACCAACTCCGGCGCGGCGTGTTGCAGCAAGCGTCGGAGTGACGCCGATGGCGACGCCGCCGCTTTATATGTCGGGTTTTGGCAACGAATTCGAAACCGAAGCGCTCCTCGGCGCATTGCCCTTAGGCCAGAACTCGCCGCAAAGCTGCGCTTACGGCCTCTACGCCGAGCAGCTTTCCGGCACAAGCTTCACGGCGCCGCGCGGCGCAAATCAGCGCTCCTGGCTCTATCGCATCCGTCCATCGGTGTTGCACG
The DNA here is from genome assembly GCA_049591215.1 of Methylocystis sp. Taxonomy (GTDB): domain Bacteria; phylum Pseudomonadota; class Alphaproteobacteria; order Rhizobiales; family Beijerinckiaceae; genus Methylocystis. The sequence goes on from JBAWEN010000040.1 coordinate 1,483, forward strand.
CGCGAAACTTTTCCGCCGGCGATGCGTCCTTGTGGAAGACCGCGCTCGGCTCGCGCGAAGAGGCGGCGAGCTTTGGTCAGTTCCGCTGGAGTCCGGTTCCCATTCCAAGCGAGAAACTCACCTTCGTCGCGGGCGTTCGCACCATAACGACGGCCGGCGACGTCGACATGCGATCGGGAATGTCGGCGAATATTTACTTTGTAACGCAATCAATGGTCGACGAGTATTTTTACGACGCCGACGGCGAGCTTCTGGTTGTTCCGGAGCAGGGCGCGCTCACATTTTTCACCGAATTCGGCCGCATCGACATTGCTCCTGGCGAGATCTGCGTTTTGCCGCGCGGGGTCAAATTCAAGGTCGCGCTCGTTGACGGCCCCGCGCGTGGCTTTCTGTGTGAGAATTATGGCGCGTCCTTCACCTTGCCGAACCGCGGCGCGATCGGCGCCAATTGTCTCGCCAATGCGCGCAATTTCAAAACGCCGGTCGCCGCCTTCGAGGACAACGAAACACCCGGTGCGATGACGGTCAAATGGGGCGGAAAATTTTATTTTTGCGGGATCGACCATTCGCCGCTCGACGTCGTGGCCTGGCATGGAAATTACGCGCCCTATAAGTATGATTTGCGCAATTTCGCGCCGATCGGGGCGCTGTTGTTCGATCATCCCGATCCGTCGATCTTCACTGTGCTGACCGCGCCATCGGGCGAGCCTGGGGCCGCCAATGTCGACTTCGCGATATTCTCGGAGCGTTGGCTGGTCGCGGAACACACGTTTCGCCCGCCTTGGTATCACGTTAATGTGATGAGCGAGTTCATGGGGCTGATCCTTGGCCAATATGACGCCAAGCCAACAGGCTTCGCGCCGGGTGGCATGTCGCTGCACAATGCGATGACGCCGCACGGACCAGACGCGGAGGCGTTTGATCGCGCCACTCGCGCCGAGCTAAAGCCGGAAAGGCTTGCGGACACGCTGGCTTTCATGTTCGAATCGCGGCTGCCGCAACATCTCACCGCCTACGCAGCCGAACTCGCGACGCTGCAGAAAGACTATGCCGATTGCTGGTCGGGCCTTCGCAAACGCTTTAACGGCGCGCCGTAGGGTTAGCCAAACATGAAACTGGCCTCGTTGAAACAGGGCCGTGATGGCCGGCTCATCGTTGTATCGCGCGATTTGGCGCGCGCGGCGGATGCGAGCGACATCGCGGCGACGATGCAGGCGGCCGTCGACGCTTGGGCGAACGCCGAGCCAAGGCTCGCCGGGCGCGCCGCAAAGCTGGAGGCGGGGGCCGTCGTGGATTTTCCATTTCGCGCGGAGGACTGCGCCGCGCCTTTGCCGCGCGCCTATCAATGGATCGACGGTTCGGCCTATGTGAATCACGTCGAACTTGTGCGCAAGGCGCGTGGCGCGACGATGCCGCCTTCGTTTTGGACGGACCCGCTGATGTATCAGGGTGGCTCCGACGGTTTTCTGGGGCCTCGCGACGATATTCCGTTGTTGGATGAGCGGTTTGGTCTCGACCTCGAGGCGGAGGTCGCCGTTGTGACCGACGAGGTCCCGATGGGCGTCGATCCGTTGAGCGCGCGCGATCACGTTAGGCTCGTGATGCTGGTCAATGACGTGACGCTGCGCGGTCTCGTCGCCGACGAACTGGTGAAGGGTTTTGGGTTTTTCCAGTCGAAGCCGTCTTCGGCTTTTTCGCCGGTGGCGGCGACGCTCGACGAACTTGGCGCCGCGTGGCGCGAGGCCAAACTGTCGCTGCCGCTGCGGTCATACGTCAACGGCGCGCCGCTTGGCCGCCCCGACGCCGGCGTCGATATGACTTTCGACTTTGGGCGGTTGATCGCCCATGCGGCGCGCACACGGGCGCTCGCGGCCGGATCGATCGTGGGGTCGGGCACGGTTTCGAACCGCGCGGCCGACGGCTCACCGGGTAAGCCGATCCTTGAAGGAGGCGTAGGCTATTCCTGCCTCGCCGA
>JBAWEN010000041.1:0-4371 GCA_049591215.1 Methylocystis sp.
CGCCGCCGCGCCTCCCGCCTGCGCGGAGGCGAAGCCAGCATGCGCGCAAACAGCGGAACCGACCTTCGCGAAAGATGGCCGCCTGTGGCTGGCTTTTTCGGTGGGTGATAAGATTTATGCGGCGTCGTCGCGCGACGACGGTCAAAACTTCGATCCCGCCGTGGTCGCCGCGACCGCGACGGGCGGGGTGATCGACGCCAATGGCGAAGCGCGTCCCAAAATCGTCGCCTTGGCCGACGGGACGTTCGTTGTCAGCTACACCGCGAGGCCGGAGAAGAGTTACGACGGGACGATTTCGATCGCCCGGTCGACGGACGGCGGCAAGAGTTTTTCCCCCGCGCAGCCGTTGGTCGACGGCGCGGGCCAGCGTTTCGATATTTTTGTCGCCTCGCCCAAGGGTCGCCTCTACGCGGCCTGGCTCGACAAACGCGACGCCGAGGACGCCAGGAAAGCCGGGAAAGACTTCGCGGGCAGCGGCATAGCGGTCGGCTGGTCCGACGATGGCGGCAAGACATTCGCGGGCAAGAAAATCCTGTTGGATCACGCCTGCGAATGCTGCCGCGTCTCCGCCGCCCTGGATCGCGATGGTCTGCCGGTGTTCGCTTGGCGCCATGTGTTCGGGACCAATTTGCGCGATCACTATGTCGCGAAGCTATCGGCCGATGGCGCTGAACTTGTGGGCGGCAGGGTGAGCGAGGACGAGTGGGCGACCACCTGCCCGCATCATGGACCATCGCTCGCCATCGACTCCGCTGGAGCATGGCACGTCGTATGGTTCACCAACGGCAAGGTCCGCAAAGGGTTATTCTACGCAAAAAGCATCGATGGCGGGAAAAGCTTCTCCGATCCGGCCAAGTTCGGGGACGACGAGCGTGCGCCGTCCCATGCGGCGCTGCTCGCCGTGAAGGGGCGCCTCTATCGCGCTTGGAAGGAATTCGACGGAACGACGACCAGCATCCTCGTGCAGATCTCGCAAGACGCCGGAAAGGCTTGGAGCGATCCACGCATCGTCGCGTCGACGACGGACGCCTCGGACCATCCACTGCTCGTCGAACACAAAGGAGCCGCCTATCTCTCCTGGTTGACGCATGAGCAAGGTTATCGCCTTTTGCCTTTGCCGCGCGATCAGGCCGCCGTGGAGACGCGCGCGCAAGCCGCCGCCGCGTTGACTGGGAAGTGATCGGAGAATGTTCGAAAAATGTTTACGTTCCGCCACCGCCATCGGCGCGCTTCTGGCCTTGTTGAGCGGGGCGGCTTTTGCGACCGAATTCAAGCCCTATGGCCGCGGCTCCTTTGAGGAGTTGCGGAAACAGCACGCCGGACGCCCGATCGTGGTTCACTTCTGGTCGGTGACTTGTCCATCCTGCCTCGGGGAGTTGCCCGAATGGGCGAAAATGGCGGCCGAAAGAAAGGCTCTCGACATCGTTTTCGTGAACGCCGACCCCGACAAAGACCGTCCGCGCGCGCAAAGCCGCATCGACAAGGCGGGGCTCTCCGGCCTCGTTCAATATGGCTTCGCCGACGATTTCGTCGAACGGCTGTATTTCGAAGCCGACAAGAGCTGGCGCGGCGAATTGCCCTTCACCGCGCTGATCGGGGCCGATGGCGCTCTCGTCACGGTGACCGGAACAATCGACGATCCACTGATCGCGGATTGGTTGGCGCGGGCCGGGAAGTGAGCGCGGCGCCTTAACGAGCGCTCGACAAGGCCGCGCGGGCGGTGTTGTTGAGGGGCGCTAGAGCAGGTTCCGCGAAAGTTGATAGACTTTGCGACCGGAACTTGCGCCAGCATTTTGTTCTTGCGCGATTTCTTATCGCTCGGATGATTCCGTCCGAGCGGAAAGCGCCCGGGCGCCTCTTTCGGGCGCCTGTCCCACAGGACGGCCATGGCCAAATCCCGCTCGACTTTCGTCTGCCAAAATTGCGGCGCCGTCACCAATCGATGGCAGGGGCGCTGCGACTCCTGCCACGAATGGAACAGCATCGTCGAGGAAGACGCGGGGCCGCCAACCGCGATCCGCGCCCATCGCGGCCGCGCCTTCGCGCTCGAAGGACTGTCCGGCGAGGGCCACGCGGCGCCGCGCATCGTGACGGGCATAGCGGAATTCGACCGCGTGACGGGCGGCGGCTTCGTCCATGGCTCGGTGACGCTGCTCGGCGGCGAGCCGGGCATCGGCAAATCGACGCTCTTGATACAGGCCTGCGCGGCCTTGGCGCGGCGCGGCGCGCGCGTGATTTACATTTCGGGCGAGGAGGCCGTGGCGCAGGTGCGATTGCGCGCGGCGCGGCTCGACCTCGCCGACGCGTCCGTTGAACTCGCGAGCGCCACCCAGGTCGAGGATATTTTGGCCACCTGCTCGACCGGCAAACGGGCGGCGCTGATCGTCATCGACTCGATCCAGACCATGCACACCGAAACCGTCGAGTCGTCGCCCGGCACGGTCACGCAAGTGCGGGCCAGCGCCCAGGCGCTGCTGCGCCACGCCAAGCACAGCGGCTCCTCGATCATTCTGGTCGGTCATGTGACCAAGGACGGGCAGGTGGCCGGGCCGCGCGTCGTCGAGCACATGGTCGACGCGGTGCTGTCCTTCGAGGGGGACGGCGCGCACCACTTTCGGATGTTGCGCGCCTCGAAGAATCGTTTCGGCGCCACCGGGGAAATCGGCGTGTTCGAAATGACCGGGCTTGGCCTCGCCGAGGTCGCCAATCCGTCGGCCTTGTTCCTGGCCGGGCGAGACGCCGCCGCTCCGGGCGCCGCCGTGCTCGCGGGCATGGAGGGGCAGCGGCCGATGCTGATCGAAATTCAGGCGCTGGTCGCGCCGAGTTCGCTGGGCACGCCGCGTCGCGCGGTGGTCGGCTTCGATCAAAACCGTCTGGCCATGATTCTCGCGGTGCTCGAGGCGCATGGCGGCTTGAAGCTGGGCGCGCATGATGTCTACCTCAATGTCGCCGGAGGCATGCGCGCCGATGAACCGGCGGCCGATCTCGCCGCCGCCGCCGCGCTCGTTTCGTCCTTGACCGGCGCGCCATTGCCGCCGCGCCAGGTTTATTTCGGCGAGATCGGGCTCTCCGGCGCGGTGCGGCCGGTCATTCACGCCGGGTTGCGGCTCAAGGAATCCGGCAAGCTGGGTTTTTCCTCGGCCGTGCTGTCGCAACTGCAGCAGCTCAACGACGAGGACAAGAGCGCCGGCGTGACGCCGCGCCCGTTGAGCGACGTTGGCGCGCTGGTCGCGGAAATCGCGCGTTCCGCGGCGCGGCGTCGCGAGGGCCAACATTAAGAGTTTGCGTAAAATAGTTAATTCTCGGTTAACTTGGATGACTGCTTCGTAATAAAGTATTGGAGCGCGGAACAACACGCCATCGAAGAAAATATTTTGTCGAGGGGGCTTTTCGATACCGCGAATCAGCTTATGAATGGGGATCGAACGACGATCAACGTCGAATCGTCGCGCGGCGCGGATTTGATCGATGCCAGCCAGAGAAATCGAATCTTCCACTTCCGAAATCGCGCGTTGGAGCGAGCCTCTGATCGCGGACTTCATCTACTCCGCCTACGAACATTGCTTTGGAGGTCGGACACCGGCGTCGGAAGCGTTCGGAAGCCGCCACTGCCGTCTTTGGCGCAGCCTGTTGAACGAGGAACAGACCGTCGCCGTTTACTTGAGGCGAGAACTGCTCAAGGCCGCCGCCGCGGAAAGGCTGCCCATTTCGACGGTGGACGCCATCGACGCCGCGGTTCTCGACAGTCTGCTCGACGTGCTCATGCGCCCTGGACTGCGCTCGCGCGACTCGGCCCGCGACGACGGCTTGTCGCTCGTCCACGCCGCTTCGACGCTCGGGGAAATCCGCAAGGTCGCGTGACCGGTGGCTAAAGCAAGCTTCGAAAAAGTTGCCGTATTATGGCGCAAACGCCACACAGCGCGAGCGCGGCAAGTGAGCAGCGGCGCGGCGCGCTTGGGCTTGCCGCGCTTCTAATCGGACTTGCCGCCAACTGTGCATATGTTAAGATTTGGTAGAGTAGTTACTTTTGCCTGATAGAAACCGCAGAATGCGGTATGCCGAACCTTGTGCGTAGTGAAATACACGAAGCATCCACGAATAACGAATATAGAATCGCCGTCGATAAGTTTTTGATCTGCGATGTATTTCAATGTAGATGCCGGCGATCCAGTGTCTATCGTAAATGTATATGCCCCGAAACCTGTTGTCGGGAAGGATGTCCTTGTCGCAATAACAGATTGAATAGCAATACATTTGTTCTTGAACTCATCAAGTTCTCTGGCTGCAACTCCGTTAATCCATTCTTCTTTGCTAAATATGGTGAAGGTGATCCCATCATTGATGGCAGCGGCCTCCTTCCCGCTATTCGTA
>JBAWEN010000042.1:0-2553 GCA_049591215.1 Methylocystis sp.
AAGGACGAAAAGGGCAATCCGGTGCGCTTTGGCTCGGTTGGCGGCGGCGGGCGCTACGACGGGCTGGTCGGCCGATTCCGCGCGGAAGATATCCCGGCGACGGGGTTTTCGATCGGCGTGTCCCGCCTCTACGCGGCGCTAAAGCTCGTCGGCAGCGAGATTGTGGCGACGCCCGAGCGGCGCGGGCCGGTGGTGGTGCTTGTGCTCGACCGCGACCGCCTCGCCGACTACCAGCGCATGGTTTCAACGCTGCGCGCGAATGGCGTCGCTGCTGAGATTTATCTCGGCGCCGCCGGCATGAAGGCGCAGATGAAATACGCTGACAAGCGCAACAGCCCGGTGGTTATCATCCAGGGCTCGGACGAAAAGGCCAAGGGCGAGGTGCAGATCAAGGACCTCGCGGCCGGCGCGCGCGCCGCGGCCTCCATCGCCACCAATGAGGAATGGAAGGCGCAACGCCCCGCGCAGATTTCGGTCCCCGAGGGCGAGCTTGTGGAGCGGGTGCGGGAGATTTTGGCGGGGCGGCCGCGAGAGTCGGTCTGAGCCAATCGATCCCCTTTCTGGGTAGTGGGTGACGCCAATCGCGACGTGCATTCGAAGATACTGAAAATTCAATGGAAAGACTGATGCAACCGGGCGAGGGAGCCCCTCGGGCATGAACAAGAAATTCACCCTTCTCGCGGCGGCAGTCGCGCTGTGTACGCCAGCCTCTGTCCAAGCGGACGACAAGCGGCCCAACATCATTTTCATCATGGCCGACGATCTGGGCAACGCCGACCTCGGCTATCGCGGTGGCCAAATTCAATCGCCGAACATCGACAAACTCGCTCAGGAAGGCGTCCGGCTAGAGTCCTTCTATGGTCAGCAGGTTTGCACGCCGGCCCGCGCGGCGCTCATGACCGGTCGGTATCCCATGCGCTATGGGCTCCAGACGCTGGTGATCTTTCCAAGCCACACCTACGGTCTGCCGACGGACGAGCGCACGCTGCCGCAAGCCCTCAAGGAGGCCGGCTACAAGACCTTGATGACCGGCAAGTGGCATCTCGGCCATGCGGACAGGAAGTTCTGGCCGCAGAACCGAGGCTTCGATTATTTCTACGGCAATGTCATGGGCGAGGTGGAGTATTTCACCCGCGAGCGCGGCGGCGTGATCGACTGGCAGCGCAACGGAACGTTCCTCAAGGAAAAGGGCTATTACACCACGCTCATCGGCGACGAGGCGGTCAAGCTCATCGACCAGCAGGACGGCAAAAAGCCATTCTTCCTCTACTTCGCCTCGCTCGCGCCGCATGCGCCCTTTCAGGCCCCCGAGGAATACATCGACCGCTATAAATCGGTGGCGGACAATTCGCGGCGCACCTATTCGGCGATGATCACGGCGCTCGACGATCAGATCGGACGCATCGTCGCCGAACTCGACAAGAAGGGCCTGCGCGACAACACGATCATCCTCTTCGCGAGCGACAATGGCGGCGCGACCAGCGGCCTGTTTGCTCAAGGCGCGAAGAGTGACGAAGAGCGAAAGAGCGAGGAAGGCGGGATCGAGCAGGGCGCGAAGGCCCCAGCCTCTAATGCGCCGTTCAGAGGCGGCAAGGGCGGTCTGCACGAGGGCGGCGTGCGCGTGCCGGCCTTTGTAAACTGGCCCGGCAAGCTCAAGCCACATGTCGTGAACGCGCCGCTGCACATGGTTGACGTCATGCCGACGCTGCTAGCCCTGACCGGCGCGAAGGGCAGCGCGGACCATCCCTTCGACGGCAAGGACATGTGGAAGACAATCACGGAAGGAGCGCCCAGCCCCAATGAGGACGTGTTGATCGACATGGAGGCTTTCCGCGGCGCGATTCGCAAGGGGGATTGGAAGCTCGTCAAGATAGCATTGCTGCCGGGCAAGACGGAACTGTTCAACCTCGCCGCCGACCCGAGTGAAACGACAAACGTCGCCGAACAAAATCCCGATATCGTGCGCGATCTCGAAGCGCGTCTTCTGGCCTATGCGAAGCAGCAGAAGCCGAGCGAATGGATCAAGGCTCAACCGGCTTTCGTGGGCGCGCAGGGAAAGACGGTTTTCGATCCCGACTTCGACATCGACGACAGTGGACTGCCGCATGAGAAGCCTCTGCTTCCGAGCCGATGATTGCTCGTGCGCTTCTATAATTCGGAAACCGTGATTCTGGAGGGCGATCGGACGCCGCCAGCATTGACGCCGCGGCCATGGATTTGCCGCGGCGGAAGTCCGCCGCGGCTCTTGGTTGCGTGAAAACTCGGACACAAAGCGGACCAGACAAAATTCGAACTGATCCACCATGCCTTTCCGCTCGCGATTGCGCGGAGCGCGGTGGGTCGCGATACTCTGGAAGCCTCGGCGTCATGATTCGGACGCGGAGCGGAGTTGGCCGGGCCGGACGGAGCTTCGCATGACCATGATGGGCAGGGTTCTTCGCCGGTGGTTGTCGGTGTGGCAGTCGTGACCGACGACGCCGGGCGCGATTTTCGCACGCGGGCGGTTATGCGGGGCGGGCCGGCGGAAATCATGCTGGAGCGCCTGCATTACGG
>JBAWEN010000043.1:0-3654 GCA_049591215.1 Methylocystis sp.
CTCGACAAGGAGTTCTCCGGCGAGGGCTTTGTCGCCGAGGGCGCGCGGGTCGGCTATCTGCCGCAGGAGCCGCATCTGGAACCCGACCTTAACGTGCGCGACAATGTCATGCTGGGCGTCGCGGCCAAGAAGGACGTTCTCGACCGCTACAACGATCTCGCCATGAATTATTCGGACGAGACCGCCGACGAGATGACCAAGCTGCAGGACGAGATCGAGGCGAAGAATCTTTGGGATCTCGACAGCCAGATCGATCAGGCGATGGACGCGCTGGGATGCCCGCCCGACGACGCCGACGTAGCCAAGCTCTCGGGCGGCGAGCGCCGCCGCGTGGCGCTATGCCGGCTGCTGCTGGAGCAGCCCGAACTGCTGCTGCTCGACGAGCCCACCAACCATCTCGACGCCGAGACCGTGAACTGGCTGGAAGGCCATCTGCGCGAATATCCCGGCGCCATTCTGATCGTCACCCATGACCGCTACTTTCTCGACAATGTGACGGGCTGGATCCTGGAGCTGGACCGCGGCAAGGGCATTCCCTACGAGGGCAATTACACCAACTGGCTCAAGCAAAAGCAAAAGCGCCTCTCGCAGGAATCCAGCGAGGACAAGGCGAGGGCGCGCGCGCTGGAGGCCGAGAGCGAGTGGATCGCCGCCTCGCCCAAGGCGCGTCAGGCCAAATCCAAGGCGCGCATTCAGCGCTACGAGGAACTCGTGGCGAAGAGTGCCGAAAAGGCCCCGACGACCGCCCAAATCATCATCCCGATCGCCGAGCGGCTCGGCGACAATGTCATCGACTTCGACCATCTCTCCAAGGCCTATGGCGACAGGCTGCTGATCGACGACCTGTCGTTCAAGCTGCCGCCCGGCGGCATCGTCGGCGTGATCGGCCCGAACGGGGCCGGCAAGACCACGCTGTTTCGCATGATCACCGGCCAGGAGAAGCCCGACAACGGCGCGATCACCATCGGCGAAAGCGTGCATCTCGGTTATGTCGACCAATCGCGCGACGCGCTCGACGGCAAGAAGACCGTGTGGGAGGAAGTCTCCGGCGGCAATGAGGTGATTTACCTCGGCAAGCGCGAAATCAATTCGCGCGCCTATTGCTCCAACTTCAATTTCAAGGGCGCCGATCAGCAAAAGAAGGTCGGGAGCCTGTCCGGCGGCGAGCGCAACCGGGTGCATCTCGCCAAAATGCTCAAGAGCGGCGCCAATCTGCTGCTGCTCGACGAACCGACCAACGACCTCGACGTGGAGACCTTGCGCGCGCTGGAGGAGGCTCTGGTGGATTTCGCCGGCTGCGCGGTGGTGATCTCGCATGACCGCTTCTTCCTCGACCGCGTCGCGACGCATATGCTGGCCTATGAAGGCGACTCGCATGTCGAATGGTTCGAAGGCAATTTCGCCGATTACGAGGAAGACAAGAAGCGCCGCCTCGGCATCGACAGCATCGTGCCGCATCGGCTGAAGTATAAGAAGTTTTCGAGGTGATGCTCAAGACGTCTCTGTGGCTTGCGCATCTAAAAAACCAGTAAGCCTCAAACGAGACCCGTTACGCTCCATTTTCTGCGCAAGACCAAGGATACACTGAACTTCCGTATGAATGGGTCGGAATTCGAATTTCCGACCCATTATTACACAAAGCCCGCTTTTCGGATCGACGAGCTTGAAGATATGACCGATTTTGTCATCCGCCAGGGCGTGATCATCAATCATCGCTTGCGGGAAAAAATACCCGACATGATCTTGCATCAGGTACTCGTCTATCCTTTCATCGAAGTGCTCGAAAGCGTTCCTCAGCTCGCGATTCTTGAGTGCTGACGTGTCATCAAGTTCGAACGCTTCGCGCAAGGACTGACCACGAGCAACGGCAACCTTGCTTTTCGATTGCATAGGCCAGAAGAAGCGCGAGAGCGCGCCCGCATGGGTCAATGCTTCTTGAATCGTCGCCATAGCCAGCAACGCCTCTCCATTGTTTTGGGCGACGGCCTCGAAACGCTGAAACGCCGCGTCCGAGCGCTCCGCAGAGTAAATGATCGAAGCGATGTAGAACGCCTCGTAATAAGGCAAGATTCCTCGGTATTCCTGGACGATTAACTCTTCTCGCGATCTTTGGTCCATTGTCATTGAGCGAAATCCCTCTGTTCGAGGCCGCCATATTGATCCCTCACCTTACAATCTCGAAACACTGATCAAGTTCTGCGCCGGGTCATGTCGGCCCCACGACTTGGATCTCCGGAAAATATGTCCGATAGCGCACCACGTCGCGCGTCAAAATCGGAATCCCGAGTGCGCTAGCGTGCGCGCCGATGAAAAAATCCGGCAATGGGTTTGTTCGCGCTCCGCCGCGCTGGCGATATTCCCGAAATGCGACGCCTGCCCGGAACGCCGCGAGCCTTGGTAGGTCCATGAACACCGTCCCGAACCGTTCAATCTCGGCGTCGCAGGCTGCGCTCGTCGCGAAGCCCAACGAGAATTCGGCGCAAATGATCGCGTTTATGACCAGTGGGCCACGTTCGCGCATCGCCTTCGTCATCGCGTCGATAGACCATTCCTTCCACTTCGGATCGCCGCTCGCGACATCGACGAGCACATTCGTGTCGACGAGAATCACTCCTCTCCTCGCGTCAGGCTCGTCAATTCGTCGGTCGTGAACGCGCGAACTGGCCTGCGTCGCGCGATCTCTTCGAGACGCCGCCGATAGTCGCGTTGATCCTGTTCTGGCTCGGGCGCCCCGCTCGCGCGCAACTCCACCACGCTTCGCCCGTCCCGGGTGATCGTGACCGGCTCGCCGGCCAGCGCCTCGTCGATCAGCCGTGACAAATGCTCTTTAGCCGTCGCGACGGTATAGCTGGACATTGCCCGCTCCAAAACTTCGAACAAGAAGAAAATAAGCCAATTGCTCGGGCGCGACAAGAAATCGCGCGGCTTTATGATCGCCGGCCAAAACCTCCGCCCTCGACGAACGCGGCCCGAACCGCCACAATGGCGCGGCGGCTCGCGCCGATTCGGGGCGCGCGGTTCGAAAGGCGAAACAGCGGCCAGATGAACGACGACGAATTGCATCGGCCCCTCGGGCAAAACGCGCGCAAGGCGGCCGAAAAGGCCAAAACGTCCAATTCTCGGCGGACGTGGATGATTCTTGGCGGGGTGTTGGCGGTGGCTGGCGCGGGGGCGCTGGCCCTGGCGGCGCGTGATCCGCTCGGCTGGAGTCTTGGCGGGCGTCCCTACGCCGTGGCGCGGATCGAGCCGTATAAGCCTCCGCCGGAGCCGCCGCCGCAACCAGCGCAAGCCGCCGCTGCCGCGCAACAGCCGGCGGAAACCGAGGCGCCGCCGCCGAGCGGTCGCGATCATGTTCTCACCTTGAACGACCTCGATCAGCAATCGGGCGTCAAGGTCACGCGCAACGGCTCCAGCGGCCCCGGCCCGATCATCATCCAGATCGAGCCTGAGTCCAGTGTGCGGCTGCCGCCGGCCCCCGACCGCCGGGTGGCGGAAAAATCCCGCTTCGGCCTATTGCCGCGCATTGGCGCCGCCGGCGAGCGGCCGATGGACGTTTATTCGCGGCCGTTCGTGACGACGGCCGCGCTCAAGGCCAACGCGCCGAAAATCGCGCTGGTGGTTGGCGGCGTCGGGCTCAATCTGGCGACGACCGAG
>JBAWEN010000044.1:0-3051 GCA_049591215.1 Methylocystis sp.
CTCCGGCGCCTCAACTTGGAGCGCCGGCTCCCTTGGCTCCCAGTTTTTCGCCCACGCCGCCCGCCGCCGCGCCCGTGAGCCCCGCCGACGGGGCGACCGCCCCCGCGCCGGAGGCGGCGCTCGCGAAACCAAAGCCCAAACCTAAACCCAAGCCCGCTCCCCCGCGCGAAACCGCGCTTTCGGACGACCCCACTCCGGTCTTGCAGCCCGAAACCTTCTTCGCCACGTCGAAGGCGTCCGAACGCTACGCCACGATCGCGGACTCCGGCGGCTGGCCCAAGGTCGGCGCCCCGCTGCATCCGGGCTCCAAAGGCCCCGCCGTCGCGGCCTTGCGCCGCCGACTCGCCGCCGAGGACGATGCTATTTCGGGCGCGAGCCCGGTGTGGGACAATGCGCTGACCGCCGCGGTCAAGCGCTTTCAGTTTCGCATGGGCCTACGCCAGACCGGCGATGTCTCCGGCGCGACGCTGCGCGCGCTCGACGTGCCCGCCGCGACGCGCTTTCGCCAACTGGCTTCCAGCGCGCAGCGGTTGGCGGGCGTCGATTTCCCGTTTGGACCGCGTTATGTCGTCGTCAATATTCCGTCGACGGCGGTCGACGCCGTGGAGAACGACCGCGTCGTGCGCCGTTACGCGGCGATTGTCGGCGATGTCGAGCACCACTCTCCGGAGGTCATGGCGAAGATCGTCGCCGTCAACATCAACCCGACCTGGACCGTGCCGAGCTCGATCATCAAGAACGAGATCGCGCCCAAGATGCTGAAAGACCCCGGCTATCTTTCCCGCGCGCGCATTCGCGTGCTCGACAATCATGGCGACGAGATCGACCCGCGCGCCGTCAACTGGTCGAGCGAGAAGGCGCTGAACTACACGCTGCGCCAGGACAGCGGCGCCGGCAACTCGCTGGGTTCGATCCGTATTTCAATGCCCAATCCGTACGCCGTCTATATGCACGACACGCCGTCGAAAAATCTGTTCGCGAGCGACTACCGCTTCTTGTCGCACGGCTGCGTGCGCGTGCAGGGCGTGATGGATCTCGCCGCCTGGGTGCTGGAAGGCGCGGGCGGCCATTGGGACAAGGACACGATCACGCGCAAGATCGCCAGCGGCGAGCGGGAGGAGGTGCGCCTGCCCCAAGCCGTGCCGGTGGTATGGGTCTATATGACGGGCTGGGCCTCGGCCGACGGAACCGTGCATTTCCGCGACGATGTCTATGGCGTCGACGAGGTGGGCGGCCAGGCGGAGCGATAGGGCTTGGCGAAGCGCGTCGCGGCTCGTTCCTCCGCCGCGGCGAGCGTCCGGCGGACATGCCGCCCGCGCCCATATTGCACCGCAAGCCAAATACCGTCATGAAGGGATCAGATTTTCCCACCCTGGCCTTAAGAGCGACCATCATGACCACAGCGACGCACACCGACACCGCCAACTGGCTCTCCGACGCCCACGCGGCGCTTAAAGCGGTCGAGGCGCTTTACGGCGAGGCGCTGGCCTCCGTGCGGGCTCGGGTCAGCAAGGACAATAAGCTGTCGGCCGAGTTGATCGAGGCCGATCAGCACGCGGCTCATGGCCTCGCCTGGTTCGCTACCTATAAGCAGGGCCTTAGCGAACTCGTCCATTACGCCGAGCGCCTGTCGGCCGACGGCGCCTATGGCGAGACCGAGCAGCTTTTGACCCGGATCGGCTTCGCGGAGTTTCTGGCGCAAGTGTTCGGCGGCATTCCGATGAGCCAGGGCGAGATCGTTCGGCTGTCCGACTTCGGCCTGTCCTGCGAACAGATCGCGGCGCGGCGTGGCGACGCCATGACCCGGCTCGTGCTCGAGGGCAATACGCCGGCCAACCGCGCCCGCCTCGCCGAACTGATCGACCATCACGAGGCGGCGGAGACCATCGGCGCGACCGGGCTCGACGACACGCTCGAGGCGATCCGCTCGGAAATGCGTAAATTCGCGGCGGATAATGTCACGCCCTTCGCGCAGGAATGGCACACCAAGAACCAATATATCCCGCTCGACGTCATCACCGGCCTCGCCGATCTCGGCGTCTTCGGCCTGACCATCCCGGAAGAATTCGGCGGGTCCGGCATGGGCAAGATCGCCATGTGCGTCGTCTCCGAGGAGCTGTCGCGCGCCTATATCGGCGTCGGCTCGCTCGGCACGCGCTCCGAGATCGCCGGCGAATTGATCCTCGTCGGCGGCACGCAGGCGCAAAAAGAGAAATATCTGCCGAAGATCGCCTCGGGCGAAATCCTGCCCACCGCCGTCTTCACCGAGCCCAACAACGGATCGGATCTCGCCGGTCTGCGCACCCGCGCCGTGTTGGACGGCGGCGTTTACAAGGTGACGGGCAACAAGACCTGGATCACGCATCCGGTGCGCGCCGATCTGATGACGCTGCTCGTGCGCACCAATCCGAACGAGAAGGGCTACAAGGGCCTCTCCATGCTGCTGGCCGAAAAGCCGCGCGGCACCGACGAGACGCCCTTTCCCGCCAAGGGCATGACCGGCGGCGAGATCGAAGTGCTGGGCTATCGCGGCATGAAGGAGTTCGAGATCGGCTTCGACAATTTCGAGGTTCCGGCGGAGAATCTTTTGGGCGGCGTCGAGGGGAACGGCTTCAAGCAGTTGATGGAGACCTTCGAATCGGCGCGCATCCAGACCGCGGCGCGGGCGCTCGGCGTCGCGCAATGCGCGCTGGATCTTGGCCTGCGCTACGCCAAGGAGCGTGTCCAGTTCGGCAAGCCGCTGTTCTCCTTCCCGCGCGTCTTCGGCAAAATCGTCAGCATGGCGGTGGAAATCCATGTCGCCCGCCAAATCACCTATTTCGCCGCGCGCGAGAAGGATGAAGGCAAGCGCTGCGACCTCGAGGCCGGCATGGCCAAGCTGCTCGGCGCGCGCGTCGCCTGGGCGGCGGCGGACAACGCCCTGCAAATCCACGGCGGCAACGGCTTCGCGCTGGAATATCCGGTCTCGCGCGTGCTCTGCGACGCTCGCATCCTCAGTATTTTCGAGGGCGCGGCGGAGATTCAGGCGCAGGTGATCGCGCGGCGGTTGCT
>JBAWEN010000045.1:0-4423 GCA_049591215.1 Methylocystis sp.
TATCCAGCCCTGACCCTTGCAGGCGTTCATGCCCTTGCAACTGTTCTTCGGGGTCATGCAGTCGGTTTTGGCCTTGCAGCTATTGGCGCCGAGGCAGTGCACCTTGGCCGGCGTCGCGGCCGCCGCGGGCGCCGCTCCAGCGAGGGCGAGCGAGACTGCCGCTATGGCCAGCGCGGCCCCGGAACGCGTGTTGTTTTTCATCGGTTTCCTGCCTTATGATTTTATTGTCGACACCGTTGGCGAGCGTCCTCATGGACGAAGTCTCGTCGCGGCCGGCGGCAGGATATGTCGCCTCTTGGCGCCTTGCAACTGGCCCGATGGAGGCAGTGAAGGGAGCCGCGCGGCGGCTCCCCGGAGTCTCACTTCTCGCAGCGGCGCTTGTTAGGGCGACGTTACTTGGCGCCGCCCGCGGGCTCGGCCGGAGCGGGAGCGGCCTTGTCGTCCTTCTTCGCGGCGCAGCCGTCCTTGTTGCACTCATGCTTTTCGGCGTGGTGCTTACGATGATGGTGATGCTTCGCGGCCGCCGGCGCGACGCCGGCGAGAACCAGTGCGACCGCGGCGACGGCGATCGTCGAACCGGAAATAATATTCGTCTTCATCAGCATCTCCCAAAAGTCCGATGACATATCCGCTTGGCCGGCGGCCGCGGCAAAACCTGTCCGCGCAGGTTTCGCTAGCTATACCACCCGCCGGCGGATTCGCCAGCCGTTTCCGCGGCGCCATGCCGCTGGCGGAATTGCCGACCGTCCTAAAAAACATCGTCTTGCGAAGGCGATGATCGTTCCGCGCGCCGGCACCCAATATTAGTCTCGACACTCGTCTTCGCGGAGCGGTAGGAAAGCGCGCGGGCTCGACTTCCCCCGCGCGCCACGGAATATGGCGACGACGTGGAAAACACCAACGGAGAGAACGATGTCCATTGATCGACGCGACCTGTTGCATTCCCTTCTGCGTTCCGCGGCCGGCGGCGTTATCGTGGCGATCACGACTTGCGCGTCGGTCGGAGCCCACGAATATGAGGCCGGCAATATCACCGTCGAGCATCCCTGGCTGCGCTCGCCGGGCGATGGCGAGACCACTTCGCCGTTGTTCATGATCATCGAGAACAAGGGCGACACGCCCGACAAGCTGATCGGCGCGAGGGCCGCGAAGGTCGGCAAGGTCGTCATTCACGCCGACCCCGCGCGGATCGTCGTGCCGCACGGAATCGTCATTCCGCCGCGCGCCACGGTGACGCTCGCACCCGGCGGCGCCCATGTCGGCTTGCACGACGTGACGAAGATGAACCCCGTCGGCTGGGGCTTCGAGCTCACGTTGATCTTCGAAAAAGCCGGCGAGGTGACGATCGACGCCTCGGTCGAGGCGCCCGACGCCAAGCACGCGCATGACGCCGAGGCGACGGAGCGCTGGGACAAGGCTCACGGCGCCCAGAAGGAAGCGGAGCCCGCGGCGCATGAAGGGCATCACGAGGCCCACGCGGATCACGAGCATATGCACGAAGAACATGAGCATGCGGTCGAGGAAGCGCCCGATGTCGCCGGCATGGACCACAGCAAGCTCAATCACGGCGTGCTCGGCCACGCGCCGTCGGCGCCGAGCGGCGACTGACCGGCGATTTCGAAAGGACGGCTCCCCTCCGGGGGCCGTCGCCGCGCTCGCGAAGGGTTATGCGTTCGCACCCGCGGGCCGGCGGGCGGACCGCGTAAGAGACAGGCTCATTTCGGCTTCCAGTCGGTCGCCGCCTGCTGCGCGTCCGCGATTTCCGATTCGGTCATCCGAGCCGCCAGTCCCTTGCGGTTCGCCGTGGCGACATCGCGAGCCGTCGCGTCGGTGGGGCCGGCGAGCTTCGCGATGGCCAGGCTGTACCACTTATGCGCCTCGACATTATCCCGCGGCACGCCGACGCCGGCGTCGTACATCGCGCCGAGATTGACCATCGCGGGCGGGTAGCCGTGCTCCGCCGCCTCGTGGAACCATGTAGCCGCCTGGTTCTCGTCTTGCGGGACGCCGAGCCCGTTTTGATACATGAAGGCGATGCTGCTCTGGGCGGCGGGGTCGCCCTCCCGCGCCAGCGGCCCGAGCAGTTTCAGCGCGGTCGCGTAATCCCCGCGCAGATAGGCGTCCATGCCTTCTTCGAAAGGTTTCGCGGCCGCCGGAGAGCAAAGGCCGGCGGACAGGACGAGGGCCATGAATGCGAATTTGATGCGTTGTGCCATGGTGTGTCGCCTCTTAAGCGCCG
Source organism: Methylocystis sp. (assembly GCA_049591215.1). Classification (GTDB taxonomy): domain Bacteria; phylum Pseudomonadota; class Alphaproteobacteria; order Rhizobiales; family Beijerinckiaceae; genus Methylocystis. The sequence goes on from JBAWEN010000045.1 coordinate 2,240, forward strand.
CGTCGTTCGAACACGTCCATTGACGCGGCCCGCCGCTCCGACGCCCGCGTGCGAGAACCATCGCCGAACAAGCGAGAATTGCCGTTATCGCGCAATGGGTAGCAGGAAGAAGTAACCCGCGGCTTAATCGGGGGAGGGCGCGCGGCGCTGGGGGGGGGGGGGAGCGATCAAACGCCGCGACCACGGCGAGGCAGCAAGCCCCCCGGAAGCCGCCGCGCCCGTTTCCAACACGCCCCGCTTCCTCCGCAAATTCGACGACGACCGTCGTGTATTGGAACGGCGGTTTTGATCGAGATAGACGTCCTGACACGCCGGCGGCGCCGCCCGCGTGCTATTATGGGAGCCGAACAGGATTAGACCAAGCTACCATAAGCACGCCTAGCGGCCCAGGCTGGGTTAATAATGGCGGAGACGTAATTAACGTAGCAATTTCTCTCCGGCCACAGCTTAACTTCCTTACGAATAGCTCAGCTTGATTTATGAGACCTGGCTTCTAACTTTAGCCTCAAGCGAAAGGTGGTCCGGGAGAACAACCATGGGCAATCTCTTGTATTACGCGATCGTGTTTCTTGTGGTCGCGTTGGTCGCCGCTGCTCTGGGATTTGGCGGTGTCGCGGGAACCGCGATGGAGGGCGCCCGACTGCTCTTTTGGGTCGCTCTGGTACTTTTCGTGGTGTCGGCGGTTGTCGGCTTGGTCCGACGACCGTGAAAAAGAGAGGGCTTGAGCGCCACGGCGTCCAAACCGGCTCTAGGCTAAATGGAGAAACGTCATGATGAACTGGGACTTTGTGCAAGGCAACTGGAAACAGGTTTCCGGCAAAGTTAAACAGCAGTGGGGCAAGCTCACTGACGACGACCTTGCGAAAATCGCTGGAAAGCGCGAGGAGCTCGAAGGAAAGTTGCAAGAGCGCTATGGTTTGACCAAGGAAGAAATCAAAAAGCAGCTCGACGATTTCATGACCCGCCACTAGAGCGCTTTCCGTTCGAACGGAATCGTTCGAACGACAGGAAGTAGGGCGGCCGGCGGCGAGCCTTGGGGCTCGCGCCGGCCTTTTGTTTTGGGGCGCGCGTTCTGTCCGCGCTTGCTACACGCCCAGTTTCTTCTGCAAGCTCGTCGACGACGTCGTGTATTGGAACAGCAGTTTTTTGTCCGGGTAGACGTAATGATGCGCCCGCTGCGCCGCCAGCGCGCCCTCGTGGAAGCCGCACAGGATCAGCTTGAGCTTGCCCGGATAGGTGTTGATGTCGCCGATGGCGAAAATCCCGGGATGGTTCGTTTCGAACTTCGCCGTGTCCACGGGAACGAGATTCTCGTGCAAATTCAGGCCCCAACCGGCGACTGGGCCGAGCTTCATCGTGAGCCCGAAGAAAGGCACCAGACGGTCGCAGGGAAGCTGCGCCTCCACCCCGTCATTGCTCTTCAGCGTCGCGCCGCGGAGTTCTCCGTTCGCGCCGGCGACATGGGTGATCTGCCCGAGCTTGAAGGAGATTTTGCCTTGCGCGGCAAGGTCATGCATCGCCTTGACCGAATGCGGCGCGGCGCGGAAGGCGTCGCGGCGATGCACCAGCGTCAGGCTCTTGGCGACGGGCTGGAGATTGAGCGTCCAGTCGAGCGCCGAGTCGCCGCCGCCGACGATCACGACGTCCTTGTCGCGAAAATCCTCCATGCGGCGCACGGCGTAAAATACCGATTTGTTTTCATAGGCGTCGATCTCGGGGATCGGCGGCTTCTTCGGCTGAAACGAGCCGCCGCCGGCCGCGACGATCACCACCTTGGACCGGAACGTCTTGCCGGCGTCGGTCGTGACGATGAAGCTGGGCTTGTCTTCGGTTCCAACCGATTGCAGCGTCTCCACCATCTCATTGAAATGAAAGGTGGGATTGAAGGGCTCGATCTGCTTCAGGAGATCTTCGGTCAGCCCCTGCCCGGTGACGACCGGCAGGGCGGGAATATCGTAGATCGGCTTTTCCGGATAAAGCTCGGAGCATTGTCCGCCGGCGCGCGGCAGGATGTCGATCAAATGCGAGCGGATGTCGAGCAATCCCAGTTCGAACACCGCGAACAGCCCGGCCGGACCGGCGCCGACGATAACGACGTCCGTTTCGATTATCTCGCTCATCTTCATCCCTCGCCGCTCGTGAAATTGGACGTCGTCGGCGGGCGTGGCCGCCACGCCTTTAGTC
>JBAWEN010000046.1:0-9008 GCA_049591215.1 Methylocystis sp.
TGGCCAGCGCGTCGCTTATGTGATGCTCGATCTTTCCCGCCGGCGCCGCGACGTGCGCGCGTTCGTTTGCGCGCTGGAGGGCTGGCTGATCGCCGCGCTCGGCGATCTGGGCGTTCGCGCGGAGCGCCGCGCCGACCGCGTCGGCGTCTGGGTCGCGCGCCCCGACAAGCCGCGCGGTCCGGCTTTCGAGCCGGCCGAAGACAAGATCGCGGCGCTCGGCGTGCGCTTGCGCCATTGGGTGAGTTTCCACGGGGTCGCGCTGAATGTCGCTCCCGATCTGTCGCATTTTTCCGGCATCGCGCCCTGCGGCCTTCGCGCCGCGCAATTTGGCGTGACGAGCCTCGAAGAGCTTGGCGCGCCGAGCGCGATGCCGATCGTCGACGCGGCGTTGCGGCGTCGTTTCGAAGATTTTTTCGGTCCGACGGTCGACGGCGAACGATGAGCCCGCTGGCGTTGTCGTCGCCCTTCGCCATTTTAGAAAATCCGCGCGCCCCTTGCCTTTTGCGCGCGGCCCGCCCATACCGCGCCGCAACCAATTCCTTTCGCTAGTGGGACCGACATGGGCTTCAAATGTGGCATCGTCGGTTTGCCGAATGTCGGCAAATCGACCCTTTTCAACGCGCTGACGCAGACGGCGGCCGCGCAGGCGGCCAATTACCCATTCTGCACCATCGAGCCCAATGTCGGCGAGGTCGCCGTGCCCGACCCGCGTCTCGACGAACTCGCCAAGGTCGCCGGCTCGAAGCAGATCATTCCGACGCGCCTGACCTTTGTCGACATCGCCGGCCTGGTGCGCGGCGCCTCCAAGGGCGAGGGGCTCGGCAATCAGTTTCTGGCCAATATCCGCGAATGCGACGCCATCGCGCATGTCGTGCGCTGTTTCGAGGACGGCGACGTGACCCATGTCGAGGGCGGCGTCGATCCGTTGCGCGATATAGAAACCATCGAGACCGAGCTGATGCTGGCCGATCTCGATAGCCTGGAAAAGCGCGTGGTCGCGGGGGAGAAAAAGGCCAAGGGCGGCGACAAGGACGCCAAGGAACTGCTCGATCTGATGCGCCGATGCCTCGATTTGCTGCGCGAGGGCAAGCCGGCGCGGCTCGTCGAGATCAAGCCCGAGGAACGCGCGGCGCTGGGTGGCCTCGGCCTGCTGTCCTCCAAGCCGGTGCTTTATGTCTGCAATGTCGAGGAGGGCGCGGCGGCCGAGGGCAATGCGCAGTCACGCAAGGTTTTCGCGCGCGCCAAGGAAGAAGATGCGGCCTGCGTCGTTGTTTCGGCGAAGATCGAGAGCGAAATCGCCGTGCTGCCAGCTGCGGAGCAAAAGGATTATCTGGAGGCGGTGGGGCTAGAGGAGCCCGGCCTCAATCGGGTTATCCGCGCCGGCTACGAGCTGTTGCGGCTCATCACCTATTTTACGGTCGGCCCCAAGGAGGCGCGCGCCTGGACGATCGAACAGGGAACGCGGGCGCCGCAGGCCGCCGCCGTCATCCACACCGATTTCGAAAAGGGGTTTATTCGGGCGGAGACGATCGCCTACGTGGATTTTACGGCGTTGAAGGGCGAGGCGGGCGCGCGCGAAGCCGGGAAGCTGCGGCTGGAAGGCAAGGACTATCTCGTCGCCGATGGCGACGTGCTGCACTTCCGCTTTAACAACTGATGCGGCGCCCGTTGCGAGCCGCTGGCGCAAGCTTGGGCGCTGGGGATGTGGCGCCCATGCAACAGGCGAAAGAATTTTCGCCGGGCGTGGTCGCGACGTGCGGCGGCGCATTTAATTGTTGAGGATACGGCACTACCTTCCTGTATGAGGCGCGAAGACGCAGCTGGCGATCGGGATGCGCCCCAGGCAGATCACAGGACAACCCATGAGCATTCGCTCGCGAATCTCTCGACTATGCTGGGCGCTGGCGGCGGCGTCATGCCTCTCGCCGGCCTTTCACGCGACGCCCTCGGCGGCGCGGGAGAGTGTCGCCTTTCGCGCCCTTCCGCTCGCCCAGCCGGCGCCGCTGCTGCAGATGACCCATGCGACGCTCAAGCCCGCGCCGCGGCCGACCTTCGATCCGGAGCTGTTCGAGGCGCTCGACGCGTCGCCGCTCGTGGATCTGACGCCGGTTGTCGCGACGCCCGGCGACGACCGCTCTTTCGCGTTCGAACTGCTCGACCCCAAACAGCGCGCTCTGGCGCTGGCGCTCGACGACTGGAACCGCGCCGCGCCGCGCGGGATCGAACACCGTCGGCTTCGCGCGGCGATCGTCGGCTTTTACATCGCGCGTGATTTCATGCCTTTATGGCTCGACGGCGCGGGTTGGCGCCAATCCGCGCGCTCCGCCGCGCGTCGGCTGCGCGGAGCCGGCGAGGACGGCCTCGACATATCCGCTTACAACATCCCCGCCATGGAGGCGGGCGCGTCTCGTCTCTTTGATGAATTCGCGCTCAGCGAAGCGGTCGCGGTCTATGTCGCGCAGGCGTCCGGTTCCCGTGTCGATCCGCGGCGGATCTCGCATTTGATTGGCGCGCGCCCCGCCTCGCCGGACATGGGCGAAGCGCTGACCCGCGTCGCGACGGCGGGAGACGGCGCGGACGAGGTTCTGCAAGGCTTCAATCCGGGACATGACGGCTACCGTCAGTTGCGAGCGAAGCTGATCGAGTTGCGTTCGCGCCGCGCGCTGGGCGACGTCGACCAATTGGCCGAGGCGAGCGACGCCTCGCGTTTGACCGACACGCCTTCGACCGCGAACAAGGCCGCGCGGCGTAAAATGACGGCGAACGGGGTTTCCGTTTCGCGCGTGGAGGCCGAGATTATCGCCAATATGGAGCGGTGGCGCTGGCTCCCGCGCGATCTTGGCGGGAGTCATATCGAGGTCAATATTCCGCAGTTTCAACTGGCGGTGGTGCGAGACGGCGCCGTCGCGCATCGCGCCAAGGTGATCGTGGGCAAGGAGGGCACGCCGACGCCGGTGTTCTCCAATGCGCTGCAATTCATCATCGTGAACCCATCCTGGAATGTGCCGCAGTCGATCATCAATAAGGAGATGCTGCCCAAGCACGGCGGCGATCTCTCCTATCTCGCCCGGCGCGGTTGGAAGGTCGGCTATCACAACGGCAAGCTTACGGTGCGCCAGCCGCCGGGCGAAGACAACGCGCTAGGCCGAATCAAATTTATGTTTCCGAACGATTTCTCGGTCTATCTGCACGATACGCCGTCGCGGGGGCTGTTCGCCGCGGACCATCGCGCCTTCAGTCACGGCTGCATGCGGGTCGAGGACCCCTTCGCCCTCGCCGAGGCGGTGCTTGGTCCAGGCAGCGGCTGGTCCGAGCAGCGGGTGAAGAGGCTGATCGGCGGTTCGGAACGCTATATCAATCTGACCAAACCGCTGCCGATCCACATCGAATATTTCACCGCCTTCGTGGACGAAGACGGCCGTCTGCAAATGCGCAACGACCTCTATGGCTATTCCGCGCTGGTGCGCAGCGCTCTGGGGCTCGGAGGATGAGCGGGTTTTCGACGCTATATCGTGGCAAGAGCCTGAATTGGCGATCGAAAGAGGCCACGCGATTTATGTTGCCGGCGCCCGCTCCAGGAGGCGATAATGGCCCAGCTCACGATTTCCTCGCGAAAGTCTTGGGCGCGGCGGGCAGGATCACGGCGGCGGCGACCGGTGTATGAACAATAATCGTAGCGAGACCGAAAAGGCCGCGATTCGCGCGGAAGTCGAGCGGGTGCGGTTGGAGCATCACGATCTCGAGGCCGCAATTGAAGCGCTCCTCGCGGTGGGAGCCGTCGATCAGTTGCAAATTCAACGCTTGAAAAAGCGCAAGCTGCTGCTGCGCGACCGGCTGCGGCGCCTTGAGGACGAAATAACCCCGGACATAATCGCTTAAATTTCGCGGCGGCTTGTCTCAAATCACATAAGTGAAAGAATCATAAGCGAGTTTGCTGAGCAGTTGATCCATATCCCGTGCAGGTTCGGCGCAGCCGGCGACTCCGACGACCTTGGCCGGCACGCCCGCCACGGTCACATTGCGCGGCGTGCTATGCAAGACGACCGATCCGGCGGCCACGCGGGAACAAGCGCCGATTTCGATATTGCCAAGAATTTTCGCGCCCGCGCCAATCAAAACGCCGTGCCTGACTTTTGGATGGCGGTCCCCGGAATCCTTGCCGGTGCCTCCAAGCGTGACATTCTGCAAAATGGACACATTGTCCTCGACCACGGCGGTCTCGCCGACGACGAGGCCAGTCGCGTGATCAAGGAAGACGCCGCGCCCAAAGCGCGCCGCCGGATGGATGTCGGTCTGGAAAACCTCCGAGCCGCGACTTTGCAGGTAGAGCGCGAAGTCGACGCGGCCCCGACGCCATAGCCAATGCGCCAGCCGATGGCCCTCGACCGCATGAAACCCCTTGAAATAGAGGAAGGGCTCGATCAGACGGCCGCAAGCCGGATCGCGCTCGACAATGGCGGCGAGATCGGCGCGAAAGTCCTCGATGATCGAGGGCTCGGCCGCGATGGCGGCTTCGAATGCGTCGGCGATCATTTCGGCGGGTACGGCCGGCGCGCCGAGCTTGGCGCTGACGCGGCGGATAACCGCCTCGGCGAAACTCGATCGGTTCAGAACGGACCCGACCAGCAAGGGCGCCAGCGCCGGCTCCAGGGTCAAGGCCGCGCTCGCCTCCTCGCGCATATGCCGCCACACGGCGGCGCTCGAGCAGATCTCGCTGAGCGCCGCGCGGGCGTCGGCTTCGCCGTCGAGGGAAGGCTGGGGGGCGTGTCGATTCATGTTTTACGCGATCTCCTCTCCCTCGATCGCCAAATAGGCGTCATTCCAAAGAAAAACTAGCGCGCCAGCGGCAGCGAGGGCCCGCGACCTGGCATCGGAGGAAAAAAAGACGCAGCCGGCTAAAACTTCACTTGCGGCGCGCCTTGGGCCGCGTCGCTGGCGGTGAATTCGGCCAGCGGTTTTTCCGATGAGAAGAACGTTTTGGCCCACAGCACCGTTGGGAAAGTCCGCAGCGCGAGGTTGAAGTCGCGGGCGGCTTCGATGTAGTCGCGCCGCGCCACGTTAATGCGGTTTTCCGTGCCTTCCAGCTGTGACTGCAGCGCAAGGAAATTGGCGTTGGACTTGAGGTCGGGATAGGCTTCGCTGACCGCGAGCAGGCGTCCGAGCGCGCCGCTAAGCTGCGCCTGCGCCTCCTGGAACTGTTTGACTTTGTCCGGGTCGGTGAGCGAGGAGGCGTCCACCTTGATCTGCGTCGCCTTGGCGCGCGCCTCGGCGACCTGGGTAAGGACTTCCTTTTCCTGCTTGGCGTAACCTTGAACAGTCGCGACGAGGTTGGGAATAAGATCGGCGCGGCGCTGATATTGCGCCTGAACCTCGGCCCATTTGGCCTTGGCGTTTTCGTCCAGTGTCGGAATCGTATTGTAACCGCAACTGGCGACGCTCAGCCCCAGCAAGATCGCGATCGCGAACGTACGCAAACGGGAAACGACGCTCATTGAAATCTCCATGGCTGGCCGCGCCGGGCGGCATGGGCAGGGTAGAACTTAGGGCTTAGGCATGAAATTTGGAAGAGCGGGGCGCGGGCGCCAAGCGAAAGACGACGGCGGATGTCTGGCGGCGATTTCCCCTCTGGCTATCGGGGCAAGCGCTTAGTCAAGCGTTTAGTCCTTGGGCGCGAGGCCGATTTGTGCGAAAAAGCGCCCAGGCGCGAAACTTGGTTGCACGCGAATGCAAATGGCTATCGATGACATCATCGGCAACTTCGAACTCCTGGACGATTGGGAGGATCGTTACCGCTATCTGATCGAACTTGGCCGCACGCTCGAACCCTTGGCCAAGGACGCTTATACCGAGGCCAATAAGGTGCGGGGCTGCGCCAGCCAGGTGTGGCTCGACACCAGGATCACGCAGGACGATAAAGGGCAGAAGTTGCTGATATTCCACGGCGACAGCGACGCTCATATCGTGCGCGGACTGGTGGCGCTGGTGTTGGCGCTTTATTCTGGCCGCGCCGCGTCGACAATCGTCGAGACCGACGCCGCGCCGCTGTTCGCCGAACTCGGCCTCGCGCAACATCTGACCCCTCAGCGAGCCAACGGACTGCGCGCCATGGTCGAGCGCATTAAGAGCGAGGCTCGGGCGGCCGTCTGAAGCCCGGCGCCGTGCTCCGGCCGCGGCGGAGTCGAGAAACCCTTTCCACGCGGGCGCGCTTTGCATAGAGTCCGCGCGCCCCGCTGACGACTCCCGAGAAAATGCGTCATGTACCTAGAACGACTCTTGTTTCTGATCACAGGCGCCTTCGTTTTTCTCTGTGTGGGTTTCGCGCTCATAATAATGGCGTCAAATCCGGCCAAGCGACCGAGTGACCAGATCGCCGCGCCCCCGGCCGAGGTCGCCGACGCGCATAGACCCGCCGAGCAATCCGTCGCGGCCGAGCCGTCGCCGATCGACAAAGACGCCGCCAGACAAACACTGGACCGACTGATCGTCGGCGCGCCCGATTACGACCGCTTCTTCAAGCGACTGCGAGAGGCTTTTCCCGTCGAATACACCGCGGATCTGGACATGTTCGCGGCGCGTCTGGTCGAAAGCAAACATGAAGAGAGCGTCGACTTTTATGTTTCGGAGGCGGTCCGCCTTTTGCGCCAGTCTCGCGGAGTGCTAGCCGCCAAGGCGGAACCCGAGCCCTTGACCAAGGTGTTCGATATTCAGCTCAAGGTCCTGCGCGCGATCGGCGAGCAAGACCCGCATTTGTGCGTGGCCTTTCTCTATGGCGCCACGGATCAGGATTTCGCGCGCTTCGCCGCGACTCGGCGGCCGCTCGTGGCCGACATGGCGCTGACCGGCCTTGAGGCGATCGCGAGCGGTCAGGCGAAGAAAATCGATCGCACGCCGCCAACTGAGAATGATTTCAAGATGTTGGAGACGGCGCTGCTGGCCAAGGGGCTGGGCAAGCTCGAAATCGACGCGCTGCTCGACGGCAAGATGCCGGACCCGCCGCTCGAAGACGCGCGCATGTGCGCCGCCGGGCAAACCTATCTGGAGACGCTGCACACGCTCCCCGAGGTGGCGCGGCTGCGCATCTACGGCTTGGCGATGGAATTGATGGCCCGCTCCTGAGGCTCGTCAACCGCTTCGCAAACCAGCGGTCCTCGCCATTTGCCATAGCGCCATGGTGTTAAGGCGCTGCCCCCGGCCGGAGCAACGAGCGGCGGCGGATCAAAGCCGTCCGTGCCGCCTGGCCGGCAACGGCAAATTCGCGCGAGGCTCATCCAACCACCCGCCCATAGGCCGTGGCGCGCGATCGCCTCATCCGCGAACTCGGAGCAAGTCGGCGCGTGCCGACACCAGCGTCCGGCGAAGGCGGATAGAGAGCCGCGGTAGGCGAAGATCAGCGCGCGCGCGGCCAACCTCGGTAATTTCGAAATCACTCGTAGCTCTACCTCGACCGAACTGGACGGTTCGTGCGAACCGTCCGACGAAATCCTACCTTTGATTCGAAACAAATCAAAGAAGGGCGTGATCGCGACAAAAAAGAGCCCGGCCAGTAGGCCGGACTCTCATTAAAAGTGGACCAAGCGGCGTCCAATAGACGCTCCCGTCCTCGATCAATATTTCGCGACGATCGCCGCCGGCCCGCCCCCGTTGAAGTGGTAGTTCACGCCGAGACGGACGACATTGCCGTTGAAGGGCGCCGTGTAGCCGGCGGTAGAGAACTGGCTGCCGGTCTTGGCGCTGCTCGTATAGTACACCGGGGCGCAGTTCGCCGTATTGGCCGTGCCGAGGTCGTAATAGAGATATTCGGCCTTGACGCTCCATCTCGGCAGGAACATCCACTCGACGCCGGCGCCGGCCGTCCATCCCGTGCGCAAGTCGGTGGTTCCGAGCCAACTGCCTCCCTGATAGAGGACCGGCGCGAGGAGCGGGCTGAACCAAGTCGCGTTGAGATCGGTTTCGCCATAGGCGAGACCGCCCGTCGCATAGACCAGCATCGTCGGCGTCGCGAGATAACCCACGCGACCGCGCACCGTGCCCAAACTATGCAAATTGCGCCCCGCCTGAAGATAGGTGGCCGGAGACCCCTGCCACGAACCCACGCTGCTATTGCCGACGCCGACCCCTTGAAGATCCGCCTCGAGACCGACGACCACTTGCTCCTGGAGCTGGTAATTGTAGCCAACCTGAGCGCCCGCGAGAATGCCCTCGCTGTTGAGGTTGAGGCTGGACGGCAGCCCGCCCTTGGTCCAAAGCGAGGCGAATCCGCCTTGGCCCTGGTAAGTAAAGTTGGTGTTGGTGTCGGCCGCCCAAGTATAGCCGCCGTTCACGCCGGTGTAGAAACCGCCCCAAAGCGAGGTCGGAGCGATGGAGGCGACCGGCGGACCCTTGAATATTGGCGATCCGGCGTGCGCCGTCGGCGCGCCCGGCTCGCCGATTTTCCAACGCAGCGCCATGCCCGCCTGCCAGTTCTTGGCGATTTGCGGGCCGTCGAGATTTTGATAGACGGGAACGCCCGCTTCGACGCCAATCGAAAAATCCGGGAATCCGAACAGCTTCCCGTCGATGTCGGCGCCGGCGTTCATCTCGATTCTCTTGCCGCCGTAAAAGTTCGGATTGGCGCTCGGCAGCTTGCCGATCAGCCACCAATCCGCCCCGACGATATGGTCCTGGATGTTGAAGTTGGCGCGGATCGTCGTCGTGAAGCCGGGGAACCAAGTATAACCGCCCCAGGCGTTCGCCTCCTGATAATTACCCCACATATACCCTTCCGGATTGACGCCGAGAGGCAGGCGGGCGCGATAGGAAAGACCCCATGACCATTGCCCCTTCACGCCGCCATAGAGGATGCCTGGCAATACGTCGAAGGTGCCGGTTCCCGGCTGCATGCCATATGTGGACGGCCCCCATGGCAAGCACTTTTTTAGCGGTTTGAACGATTTGGTCGGCTGCGGTCATATGTCCGGCCTCTGTCGGTGCGGAGCATATGTCCGCGGGCCTTGATGAAGTCCGACGAC
>JBAWEN010000047.1:0-7715 GCA_049591215.1 Methylocystis sp.
GGCTATGTGAGTTTCGTGTCGCCCGAGGCCCAATTCACCCCAAAGCAGGTCGAGACGAAGAGCGAGCGCGAAAAGCTCATGTTCCGCGTCAAGATCCGCGTGCCCGAGGAGACGGTCGCATCCTATATCGAAGTTATCAAAACTGGCGTGCGCGGTGTCGGTTATGTCAAGGTCGATGAATCCGCGGCTTGGCCAGCCTCGTTGCGGGAGCCAGCAACCCTGCGGGAGGTTGTGCCGCCGAAGAAGAATGAATCGGTGCGGCCCTAAGACCCCCGCAAGTTTGAGATTAAAGCCGCAACGCGCCGGAGAGCCAGTTCATGGAAGACTCAGCGTCGAATGTGTCCACGGTCGCAGCCGTCGGCGCGCCGGTCGTAACGATCAAGGGCGTGACCCATCGCTATGGCGCAACGCTGGCGCTGGATGGTTTCTCGCTCGACATTCCGAGCGGACGCATGGTCGGCGTGATCGGCCCGGACGGCGTCGGCAAATCGACGCTGCTGGCGCTGGTCGCCGGCTCCAAGCAGATGCAGCAGGGCAAAGTGATCGTGCTCGGAGGCGACATTGCCGACGCGGCCCACAGGCGAGACGCCTGCCCGCGCATCGCCTATATGCCCCAGGGCCTCGGCAAGAACCTTTATTTAGAACTCAGCGTGCGGGAGAACGTCGACTTCATGGCGCGGCTGTTCGGCCTTTCCGCGGCGGAGCGCCCCGCGCGCATCAAGCAGTTGCTCGACGCGACGGGTCTTGGACCCTTTCCGGAGCGGCCCGCCGGCAAGCTTTCTGGAGGCATGAAGCAGAAGGTTGGGCTGTGCGGCGCGCTCGTGCACGAGCCGGACTTGCTCATCCTCGACGAGCCGACGACCGGCGTGGACCCATTGTCGCGCCGCCAGTTCTGGTCGCTGATCGACGACATCCGCGCCGATCGGCCCAGCATGAGCGTCGTCATCTCCACCGCCTACATGGACGAGGCTGCGCAATGGGACTGGATCGTCGCCATGGACGCCGGGCGCGTGCTCGCGACCGGCACGCCGGCGGAACTCATGGAGCGGACGGGAACGAAGGACCTCGAAAAGTGCTTCGTCGCCCTGCTGCCCGAGGAAAAGCGGGCGGGCCACGTCGATCTGACCATTCCGCCGCGCCCGAAGGGCAAGGCCGAAATCGCCATTGACGCCAAGGGGCTGACCCGCCGCTTCGGCGATTTCGTCGCCGTCGACCACGTCTCCTTGACGATCGAGCGCGGCGAGATATTCGGCTTCCTCGGCTCCAACGGCTGCGGCAAGTCGACGACGATGAAGATGCTCACCGGCCTGCTGCCGCCGACCGAAGGAAGCGCGACGCTTTTCGGCCAGTCGGTCGAAGCCGGCAGCATGGAGGTGCGCAAGAGCATCGGCTACATGACTCAGGCCTTCTCGCTCTGGGGCGAACTGACCGTCATGCAGAACCTCGTTCTGGACGCGCGCCTTTATCACATTCCCCCGGAAAAGGCGAAAAGCCGCATAGAGGAACTTGTCGAGAAATTCGGCCTCGGGCCCTATCTCGACGCCTTGGCCGAGGATCTACCAATGGGCCTGCGTCAGCGGCTTTCGCTCGCCGTTGCGGTTCTGCACGAGCCGCAAATGCTTATCCTCGACGAGCCGACCTCGGGCGTCGATCCCGTCGCACGCGACAGTTTTTGGGAATTGCTGATCGACCTGTCGCGCAAGCAGGGCGTCACCATCTTCGTCACGACGCATTTCATGAACGAAGCGATGCGCTGCGATCGCATTTCTCTGATGCATGCGGGGAAAGTGCTCGCCGCCGACGCGCCGCGAAAGCTCATTGAAGCGCGCGGCGCCGCGACGCTCGAGGAAGCCTTCATCGGCTATATGGAGGACGCCATCGGCGAGGCCGTTGCCGGCGCATCGAGCAAGGATAAAGGGGGCGCCGCCGTCTCCGAGGCGGTTGAATCACCGACGCGCGCGCCGCCCTCGGGCCTCGCGCTGCGTCTAGGACGAATGCTCGCCTATAGCGCGAACGAGACGATGCAAATCCTGCGCGATCCCGTGCGCCTCGCCTTCGCCTTCGTCGGTTCGGCTGTGCTGATGCTCGTCTTCGGTTTCGGCATCACGACGGACGTCGAACATGTCCGCTACGCGACTTTCGACCTCGACCAGACGGCGGAGAGCCGCGCCTATCTCGAGCAATTCGCCGGCACACCGCGCTACTTCACGCAGACGGCGCCGGTCCGCTCCGCGGACGACGCCTTGGAGCGCCTGCAATCGGACGATATCTCGCTCGTCATCGAGACGCCGCCGAGCTTCGGCCGCGATTTGCGCAAAGCCCTAAGGCCCGAAGTGCTGGCGCAGGTCGACGGCGCGAACACTTTTCGTGGCGAAACCGTCTCGCAGTACGTGCAAAACGTGCAGGACAAAATACTGCGCGATCCGGGCAGCGACCTGCAGACGCCGCCGCAGAAATACTCCGCCAATTTTCAAGACCGCTATATGTACAACCCGACGTTCGAAAGCGTCTACGCAATGGTTCCGAGCGTCCCGCCGATTCTGCTGGTGCTCATTCCGGCAATTCTTATGGCGATCAGCGTCGTGCGCGAGAAGGAGCTGGGCTCGATCATCAACTTCTATGTCACTCCGACCGGACGGCTAGAATATCTAGTGGGGAAACAGCTACCCTATATCGCCATCGGCATGCTGAATTACTTCATTTTGGTCGCAATGGCGATCGTGGTTTTCAACATCCCGATCAAGGGAGATTTTCTGATGCTGACATTATGCACGCTGCTTTATGTCACCGCCACGACCGGCATCGGCATGGTGATTTCGACGTTCACCAGCAGCCAGGTCGCGGCGGTCTTTATCACCTCGATCCTCACGCTAATGCCGACGATCCAGTTTTCCGGCCTGCTGCAACCCGTCTCGACGCTGTCCGGCGGCGCCAAAATCATAGGCTCGATCTGGCCGACGTCATATTACATGCACGCGAGCAAAGGCGTCTTCACGAAAGGGCTTGGCGCCGATCTCCTGATGCAGGACGTTATTTTTCTCGCTTGTAGCGTCCCGCTTCTCTGGGCCGTGAGCACGCTCGCGCTAAGGAAACAGGAGAAGTAGCGGTGAGATCGTTGCTGAACATCCTTTGGCTCGGCCTCAAAGAGCTCCGCAGCCTGGCGAGCGATCTGGTTATGGTTCTTTTTGTCGTCTACGCTTTCACGGGAACGATCTATGCCCAGGCGACAGGCACTTCGAGCGAAGTCAACAACGCCTCAATCGCTTTCGTCGACGAAGACGGCTCAGCCCTGTCCAAGGAATTGTTGAACGCCTTTTATCCGCCGCGCTTCCAATTGCCTGAACTGATCTCCATCACCGAGGTCGAAACCGCCATGGACCGGGGCCGGTTCATGTTCGTCCTCGTTATCCCGCCGCGATTCGAAGCCGATCTGCGCGCGGGGCGCCGTCCCGACATCCAGCTCAATATCGATGCGACCGCCATGCAGCAGGCCGCTATCGGCGCAGGCTACATCAAGAACATCGTCAATGACCGGGTCGCCAGCTTTTTCAAGCGCACGGACGCCAGGGCCGAGCCGCCGATCAATCTCGTCATTCGCCGGCTCTTCAACCCTAACGGCGTCTCCGCTTGGTTTGCGAGCGTGGTGGCCATCATCAATCAGGTCACTCTGCTGACGGTTATTCTGACGGGAGCCGCGGTCATTCGCGAACGTGAGCACGGAACCCTGGAACATTTGCTCGTCATGCCGCTGAGCGCCTTCGAGATTGCGATGGCGAAAGTTTGGGCCAACAGTCTGGTCATTATCGTCGCGACAGGGCTGTCGTTGTATTTCGTCGTAATGCAAGTGCTGGAGGTGCCCTTCGCCGGATCGGTCCCGCTGTGGTTTTTCGGCGTTCTGCTTTATCTGTTTTTCGCGACGGCGCTCGGATTGTTCCTGGGCACGATCTCGCAGTCCATGGCGCAATTCGCGCTTTTGATCATTTTGGTGGTTGTCGTGCTGCAGTTGCTGTCTGGCGGCTCGACGCCGGTCGAGAGTCAGCCAGTCTGGCTGCAGTATATGACCTTTCTACTGCCGGCGCGGCATTTCGTGAGCTTCTCGCAAAAGATCATCTATCGCGGCGGCGGCATCGAGGCGGTCTGGCCGCAATTCGCGATGGTCGCCGCGGTCGGCCTTGCTTTTTTCATTTACAGTTTGGCGCTGTTCCGGAAATCGATCGCGGTGACGAAGTAACGCATTCAGCACGAGACCGCCGCGCGAGCGAGCAACAGGAAATCTCGATTGCGTTGCTCGCGTTTATTCAAAATTTACTTTAAAAAAGAACGTCGCGCGTAATTGATTCGGGAGCGTCGCCATGCGTTCGTCTCGCCCAGAGAAACAGCGTTTTTTTTCAAGGACGACTCGCAGGGAACGTCTCGCAGGGATAGCGCGGTTCGGCGCCCTTCGACGAATAGCGGAGCATGTTGATGGGCGGTCATCGAAAGTCCAAGCGCGCGGCGCCGTTGCAGCCCTCGATGTTTGTCCGCGCAATCCCTCCGATTTGGTTGGCTCTGGCGCTGAGCGGCTGCGCGGTGGGCCCGGATTTCCTCCCACCGGAAGCCCCCGTTCAAGACAAATGGATCGAGAGCGGCGACAAGCGCGTGGCGAAGAGCGACGTAAAGTCGCACTGGTGGAGGACGTTCAAGGATCCGACGCTCGATCGCCTCGTTCAGCGCGCCTATGAGCAAAATCTCCCGCTGCGGATCGTCGGGTTGAAAATTCTTGAAGCGCGCGCGCAACTCGGCGTCGCGATTGGAAACCTGTATCCGCAGACGCAAGAGGGCTCCGGCGCCGCGCAGCAAAACCTTATCAGTTCGCGCCTAGCCAACCAAGCCACCCTTCAACATTCCTTCGCGAATTTTAACCTGGGCTTCGACGCCACGTGGGAACTGGATTTTTGGGGCCGCTTTCGGCGCAACGTCGAGGCCAACGACGCGAATCTGCTGGCGACGGTCGCCGACTACGATGGCGCGCTCGTTTCGCTGACCGGTGAAGTGGCGCGCACCTACGCGTTGCTCCGCACTTATGAGGAACTCATTCAAATCGCCCGAGAAAACGCCAGGGTGCAAAAAGAGGGACTGGACATCGCCGAGTCGCGCTTCCGCAACGGCGCCACATCGGAACTGGACGTCGCTCAGGCGCGCACCTTGCTGGAGAGCACGCTCGCGGACATCCCGGAATTGCAAGCCAGCCTGCAACAGTCGAAAAACGCGCTGAGCACGCTGCTCGGTCAGCCGCCGGGCGGCATGGAGGCGCTGTTGCATGGGCCGCGAAGAATTCCCTCGGCCTCCAAGCGCGTGGCCATCGGCATACCTGCGGAATTGTTGCGCCGACGGCCCGATATCCACGCCGCAGAACTCAACGCCGCCGCCGAGAGCGCGCGAATCGGCGTCGCCGAGGCGGATCTCTATCCGAAATTTTACCTCCTGGGAGACGTCGGCGTGCAGAGCAGCGACGTCGCCAAGCTCTTCGCTCCGCACAGCCTGTTCTTCACCGCGGGCCCCGGGTTCCAATGGTCCATCTTGAACTACGGACGCATCACCAACAACGTGCGGGCCCAGGACGCGCGCTTCCAACAGGCGCTCGTGAATTACGAAGACACTGTGCTCAAGGCCGCGCGCGAAGTGGAGGACGCGTTGATCGCTTTCCTCAAGGAGCAGGACAGCGCGGTCAGTTCCCAAAAGTCTGTCGAAGCCGCTCAGAGGTCGGTGCATCTGGCCTTCATCAGATATCGCGAAGGCGAGGAGGATTTCCAGCGCGTCGTGGATTCGCAACGCGCGCTCCTGCGGGAGGAAAACAGGCTGGCCCAGATACGCTCCGCGATCGCGACCAACCTCATCGCGCTTTACAAGGCCTTGGGCGGCGGATGGGAAATACGAGAGGGTAGACCAATCGTCCCGGTTCCCATGCAAGAGGAAATGGCGAGCCGCACCAATTGGGGCGATTTGTTGCCGGCGGAATCGCCGCCGACGACGCCGAATTTGCCTTTGCCGACGCCGGCCGGCGTCGCGCCGGTTCTGCTGCCGCCGGACTGGTGATAAGTCAGCCACGCGTAACGCGTCTGCGTCGGGTCCAGAGCTCCCTAATTTGCGTCTCGCTCCAATCGGGAGGCGGGGATTGGTTTCGCATCGTCGACGCCGGTCAATGGCGCGAACGAGGATCAACGCGCTGGCGAAGATGCCCCAGGACGGCTGCAAAGGCATGATAGATCGCGCGGACGCCCGCGAGGGAACGGGTCCCCCCCGGCATTTTCGCATGGGCGGCCTGACTGGAGGCTCTCGCGCTATCTGGAGCTATTACCAATAGTGCCGCCGATAAACGCGTCGGCTGACGCGGCGGTAATGACGCCGATTAACGCGACGCCAGTGGCCGTACCAGACCTTCTCGATTCGAGCGCCTTCGAGGTCTTCCGCCGTGGCGACGCCCGGTTCCAGTTTTAAACCATGATCAGAGCCGGGGGTGATCGGCTGGAGCAAAGTGAAAGCCTTCGCGGGCGCGGCAGCAGACGCCATACCCATTCCAACGCAGAGCAGTTGCAAGAAGTCGCGTCGTTCCATGAGAACCTCCCAAAAGATGCGCGTGATTGCTTCTGGAAACGCTGAACAGCGCGGATTCGTTCCCAATTGGCCTGACTGTCGTGAGCGAGGCGCCGCTTCTTCCGCAACCTCACGCCGGCCCCGCCTCGAAACGCTCTTCTGGTATCTTCGCGAGACGCTGCCAATCCGAACTCCGCTGCTTCGTAATCCCAGGAGACGCGAGGGTTCTTGGTGGGGTCCGAGCGCCGTTTAATTTGTCCCGTTCCGCCAGCCGCGCCCCAGCCTTGCGCTCGGCGTGGCTGCGGATCTCGCAGGCGCCTCAGCCGTGGCTTGCTCCGCTGTTTTACTGGAAGGAGCCTTCGCTATGCGCCGATTATTGCTCACTGCCGCGCTCGCCCTGTGCCGCTTATGAACTACATTGCACTTGGATCACCCAACGGGGCCGGGCAGAAAAGTTACTAAGAGACTCCAGACTTGATCGGCCAAGCACTGGTTCGTCAGTCAAGTTTCGTATCGATTTGCAACCTGTCACGTTGGAAGGCCTCATGGGGCGCTAATTTCTCGGTGTCTTCCGGACCGTCGAAAGGAATGGAGGGAACTATGTCGGATGCAACAAAGCAAAGCGACTGGACCAGGCCGGCGGCGATGGCGATCCCCAAAGGGGGTGTCTTCGAGGATAAGGTGGAGCAAGGCAGATACGGTCCGATCTTCCCCAAGAGCCCGGCGTGTTATGGCTTCTCGATCCTGGCGAAAGTCATCCCCGGCAGGGAGGAGCGCTTTTATGAACATGCGAAAACACTCGAGCGGGCTGTCGCGGACCAACCCGATTGTCTCGCGGTGTTGAAGTTGCACTACTTGCGATGGCTGCTTTTCCCCATCAAGGGCGAAACCTATTTCATGTATCAGGGCATCTTCGACACGGACTTCGACAAGTACACCGAGGATGCCGTGGCCCTGTTCACGGCGACCGCGCTCAAGACCGTGTTCGAAAACCTCGAAGACTTTCCGGCGGACTGGGAGACCAATCCTCACGCATTCGTCAAATTCGTGCGCGATCACCAATGTCCGAGCTTCTTGGAATACGGCGAATATCCTTACGTGAGCGCTGACGAAATCAAGAAGGCGCTCAGGCTGAAGGCGGC
>JBAWEN010000048.1:0-1698 GCA_049591215.1 Methylocystis sp.
TCGCATCACGATGCGCTGGAAGATCACGATCACGACGATTTCGACAGTTTCGTCATCGAGATCGCACCCGCGACGGACCCCGCGGCGCTCGTCGCGCGGCTCGCGGAAGTCGCGGCGGAGCATGATGTGTTGCGCATAAAAGGCTTCGTCGAAATCTCCGGCAAGCCGATGCGCTTGCTGGTGCAAGGCGTCGGCGCGCGCTTCCAGCATCACTTCGACCGCGCCTGGAGGCCGAACGAGGCGCGCGCGAGCCGTCTCGTGGTGATCGGCCAAAAGGGCCTCGACCGGGCTAGTATCGCCCGGCGCCTCGTGTCGTCGTAACGCCATGCATCTCCTCGCCCGCGATCTTCACGGACTCGACGACGCGGGCGCGGCGGTCGATCTCGAACAGACGCCGGGGAAAATCGTCTTTCTGTCCTTCTCGGACTCCGAGCTTAGCCTGCTGGCGCGCGTTCACGACGAGGAGGCGGCCTCGCGTCCCAGCCTGCGCTGCGCTTCGCTCGCCCAGTTGAAACACCCGTTTTCCGTCGATCTTTATCTCGACAAAGTGGCGCGCCATGCGCGTCTTGTCGTGGTCAGGCTGCTTGGCGGAAAGGAATACTGGTCTTACGGCGTCGAACAGCTCGCGGCCTTGTCGCGCGCGCAAGGCTTCGCGCTGGCGATCGTTCCGGGCGATGGCATGGACGATCCGCGTTTGCGCGACGCCTCGACGCTGGCGCCGCTGGATTGCGTGCGCATATGGTCTTTCTTCCAGGACGGCGGCGCGGAAAACATGCGCGCCCTGCTCGGCTTCGCCGCCAGCCTTGTCGGCACGCCCGCGCCCTGGCGCGAAAGTGCGCGCATTGAGAGCGCCGGCTATTGCCTCGCGGCGCGACGGACGGCCGGCGCCGACGCAAGGCGCGCGCTGCTGGTTTTCTATCGCTCCCTTTTTCTTTCGGACGATCACGCGCCAATCGTCGCGCTCGCCGACGCGCTCGCCGCGCTAGGCGTGGCGGTGGAGGCGGCATTCGTCGCCAGCCTGAAGGATGGGGCAAGCGACGCGTTTCTGCGCGAGGCGATCGGCGCGTTCAAACCCGACGTTATCGTGAACACGACCGCTTTTTCGGCGCGCGGCGCTGACGGCTGCGTGCTCGATCTCGCCGACGCGCCTGTGTTGCAGGCGGCGCTTTCTACTTCGTCGCGCGAAGCCTGGGCGGCGTCGAAACGCGGCGCCAATGGCGCCGATCTCGCGATGAACATCGTGCTGCCCGAGGTCGACGGCCGCATCTTCACCCGCGCGATTTCGTTCAAGGCGCCGGCCGGCGCGCTTCTCGCCAGCCAGTTCGCGCAAACGCGCCATGCGCCGGACCCTTCGCGGATCGGTTTCGTCGCGCAGCTCGCCGCCAACTGGGCCGGGTTGCGCCACAAGACGAACCGCGAAAAAAGCCTCGCGCTGATTTTATCGGACTACCCCGCGCGGCGCGGGCGCGGCGGCTACGCCATCGGGCTCGACACGCAGGCGAGCGTGGAGGCGATTGTCGAGGCGCTTACCGCAGCGGACTACGATGTCGGCGGATCGGAACCGCCGCGCGATCTGATGCGCGCGCTGGAGGACGGTCGCCACCACGCGCGGCTGCCGCTGGACGAATATCGCCGCCTGTCCGAACGATTGCCGCGGGAATTCGCCAACGCCGTGCGAAACGCCTGGGGCGAGCCCGA